>NZ_JAQOWX010000048.1:0-40085 GCF_028462495.1 Paucibacter sp. XJ19-41 | reverse complement strand
CGCGCGCCGGCATAGGCCGGCAGCTGCGCCTGGGCCTGCTCGAACAGCGCCAGCGCCGGCTCGTAGCGCCCCTGCTCCCAGGCCTGCCAGCCGCGCAGCGCGCTGGCCAGCCCCCAGGCGCCAGGCGCCAGATCGGCCGGCACCGCGCGCTCGTAGCGGCTCAGGCCCTGCTCCATCAAGGCGGCCGTGCGGGTGCGCTGGGCGGCCGTCAGCCCGTCGACCCGCAGCCGCACAAAAGCCGAGACCGCATCGATATAGGCCAGCTCGGGCAGCCAGCGCTGCAGCGACCAGGCGGCCGGCTCACCGGGCTGAGTCGCCATCTGCACCCAACCACCGGGGCCGCCCTGCTGCGGCTGCAGCTTCAGCCATTCGCCGCGCGCCTCGCTGACCCAAAAGGCCAGCGCCTGGTGGGGCGAGAACTCGATGGCACGGCCGGCAGCGCCGCGCTCGGGTCGGGGCCGCAAGACCATGGCCTGGCGGAAATCGCGATCCACCTGGGCCAGCTCGGCCCGGCTGATGCGGCGCGGCGCAAAGGCGATGGCCTGGGTCGGCAGGCTGCCGCGCAACTCCAGCGGCCCGTTCTTGAACCACAGCTGTTCAACCCCGCCACTCCCGCCCCCCCCGCCTTCACTGCCCTGGCGCACAAAGCGCAGATAGCTCTGCAGATAGAACTCGCCGGCCTGCTCGAACAAGCGGCCCCAGACCAGCACCGCCCCCTGGCCCGGCCGCAGCGCGCCCGACGCACCGACTCGGGTGATGCGGCCGATGATCACATCGACATCGCAGACCTCGCCCGGCTCGGCCCACAGATGCTTGGCGCCTATCGAGGGGTACTTCAGCAGACCCATCAGCACTTCCAGATGGACCAGCGCGGCGATCTGGCGGCTGGCCAGCTGCAGCTCGGGCGCCGGTGGGCGGCCATCGCGGGTCTCGGCGTGATACGGCAGGACCAGGGCATTCAGCGCCGCGCCCGGGAACACCGAGGCATAGCTGCAGGGCTCCATGCCGGCCGCGCGCGCGGGGCCGGCCAGTACCGCCAGCAGGCTCATCAGGACGTAAAAAAGAAAGCGGCGCATCATGGCTTGGCCTCCTCGTCGCAGGGCTTGGCACTCGCTCGCAGGCGCAGCAGGCCTGTCTTCGGATAGGCCGCGTCGGCCTTGGCCTCGCTGATCGCGCGCCCGGCCGATGTCAGCACAAAGGCGCGCAGGCCTTCCAGCTCGCTCTTGGTCCGCCCCTCCAGCGGCCGTTTGGCCAGGGCGGCCAGCAGCACATCGGCGCGGCACAGATTGCGATGCGCCGTGTCAAAGCTGCGCTCGCGCAGCAGCTTGAAGCCGAAGGCGCTGGCGACAAAGGCATCGATATCGCTGGAGCGCGCCACCAGCTGGACCGGGTCCCGGATCGGCGCGGCGCCCGGCTCGGGGTAGCTCAGGCGCTGCAAGGCGCCGGCGGCCGCCTCGTTCTGGTTGGCCGCCTGGCGCAGCGGCACCAGCAGATAGCTCAGCTGCGCGCTGGGCTGGCTCGTACCACCGGGCCCGGGTTCGCTGGACAGCTGGCCCCAGACCTCCAGCAGCACCCGCCGCGTGTGCAGGCCGTCGACCAGGCGCGGGTTGTGCTCGCGCCCGTCCAGTGCCGGTGCGCGGCCCGGGCAGGCGACGAAGCGCACCGGCGTGTCGGGCAGATTGATCCAGCGGGCATTGCGGTTCTGGTCGAGCTCGAACTGCAGGCGTTCCAGATAGCTCTTCAGCTCGGCCGGCTTCAGCAGCTCGCCGCTCGGCTCGCTGAGCAGGACCGTGAAGCTGCCGGCCTGGGGCTCGCAATCGATGATGACGGCCTGGGCCGCACCGGTGCCCACAGCCAGAAGCCAGCTCAACCAGTGTTTCCTCATCGGGATCTCCTTCACTCGTCCAGCATCGCCAGCGCCGCGTCGACCGATTTCAGCAGCCGCGGATAGACCTCGCCCGCCCCCTCGGGCTTGACACGCACCAGGGCCTCGAAGCCGGCGGGCCGACCGGCCAGCGCCGCCTCGACCAGGCCGCGATAGCGCCGCAGCGCCGGCCGGGCCTTGCCGCAGCCGTGCTGGCCCAGCATCAGCACGACCTTTTCCTGCGCCTGCCACTCATACTGCTGGCGCAGGCCCAGCACCCGGGGCAAGGCCGCGCAGACCAGCTCCGGCTCGCGCAGCGCCAGCACATTCAGGCCTTCGGCCGCCGCCGCGCCACCCATGCCGCTCTGGCGCAGATGGCTCATCAGCCCCGGCAGCGCCGGCTCGCCATAAGAGGCCAGCAAGGTGGCGGCGCTGCCGAGCTCGGCCTCGCTGCCCTTGCCGCCGAGCTGTATCAGCAAGCCCTGCATCTCCTTGGTGTAGGAGAGGTCGAGCTGGCGCTGCTTGATCGCCAGGTCCACCGAGTCCTTCAGCGCAAAGCCCAGCACCAGCACGACCGCCGCCGCCACCAGCTTGGGCAACTCGGCGCCCATCCAGGCGGCGGCGCGGGCCAGCACTGACCGGGTTTCCGATGGGGCCGCTGCCGGCGCTGGCTGGGCCTGCAGCAGTTGCTCGATGCGCGCCAGCCGTTCTTCCACCGTGCCGCTCATGCCTGGGCTCCGCTTGTCGCGATGCCGCAGTCTGGAGCGGCCGCGCCCGGGCGTCAAACCCTAGAACGCCACACAAAGGGGCGGCCCATCCCATCTTGGTGCAGCCGGATTGCATACAGTTTTAATAAAGCCTTGTATGCAGCGCAGAACCGACGCGCCCGGCATCTCCCCGGTTGATGGCATGGAGATTGCTCCGTAGAGTGGATCGCCGGGTCGGCAAGACCTGGCCCTTCCCTATCCATCGCAAGATTCACGGAGACATCCCGATGCTGACAACAAGCACCCGCCGCCACTGGTTGGCCGCCGCCACGCTGGCCGCCCTCGGCGCTTTCGCCACTGCCGCCCAGGCCCAGACCACGCCGCTCAAGTTCCAGCTCGACTGGCGCTTCGAAGGCCCGTCGGCGCTGTTCCTGCAACCGATTGCCAAGGGTTTGTTCAAGGCCGCCGGCCTCGATGTGACGCTGGACGCCGGTAACGGCTCCGGTGGCGCAGTGACCCGGGTGGCCTCGGGCTCCTATGACCTGGGCTTTGCCGACCTGGCCGCGCTGATGGAGTTCCATGCCAACAATCCCGATGCGCCGAACAAGCCGGTCGCGGTGATGATGGTCTACAACAACACGCCAGCCGCGGTGCTGACGCTGAAGAAGTCCGGCATCCGCAGCGTCGGGCAGCTGAGCGGCAAGAAGCTCGGCGCCCCGGTGTTCGACGCCGGCCGCAAGGGCTTCCCCATCTTTGCCCAGGCCAACAAGATCAGCAATGTGGCCTGGACCAGCATGGACCCGCCGCTGCGCGAGACCATGCTGGTGCGCGGGGACATCGATGCGATCACCGGCTTCTCCTTCACCTCGCTGCTGAACCTGGAAGCGCGCGGCATCAAGGCCGCCGATGTGCAGATCTTTCCCTATGCCGAGCACGGCGTGAAGCTCTACGGCAACGCCATCATCGCCAGCCCCAAGCTGCTCAAGGAGAAGCCCGAAGTCGTCAAGGCCTTCCTGCTGGCCTTCGCCAAGGGCGCCAAGGAGGTGATGGCCAATCCGGATGCCTCGATTGCCTATGTGAAGCAGCGCGACGGCATCATCAACGAGGCGCTGGAGAAGCGCCGCCTGCGCCTGGCCATCGACGCGGTGATCGCCAGCCCCGATGCGCGCGCCGAGGGCTTCGGGCAAGTCCTGGCCCCGCGTCTGGCCCTGATGGCCAGCCAGATCTCGGACGCCTATGGCACCAAGACCCGCGTCGTGCCGGAGGCGGTGTGGAATGGCGCCTTCCTGCCCAGCAAGGCCGAGCTGGATGTCTTGCCGCCCAAGCGCTGAGGCGGGCTCATCATGGACAACTTCGTCGACTTCCGGCGGGTCTGGCTCGCCTACAACGATGAGCTCTGGGAACAGGGCAAGTTCGCGGTCGAGGACATCTCGCTGACGCTCAGGCGTGGCGAGTTCGCGGCCATCGTCGGGCCCTCGGGCTGCGGCAAGAGCACCTTCATGAAGCTGGCCACCGGGCTGAAGAAGCCCAGCCGCGGCGAGATCCATGTGGACGGCCAGCCGGTCAACGGCCCGCTGAAGATCAGCGGCATGGCCTTCCAGGCAGCCTCGCTGCTGCCCTGGCGCACGACCTTGCAGAACGTGATGCTGCCGCTGGAGATCGTCGAGCCGCACCGCAGCCAGCTGCGCGCCAGGAAGGCCGAGTACATCGAACGCGCCCGCGCGCTGCTGGCCAGCGTCGGCCTGTCGGGCTATGAGGACAAATTCCCCTGGCAGCTCTCCGGCGGCATGCAGCAGCGCGCCAGCATCTGCCGCGCGCTGATCCACGAACCCCAGCTCCTCTTGCTGGACGAGCCCTTCGGCGCGCTCGACGCCTTCACCCGTGAGGAGCTGTGGTGCGCGCTGCGCGATCTGCAGGCGGCCAAGGGCTTCAATGTGATCCTGGTGACGCACGATCTGCGCGAGAGCGTGTTCCTGGCCGACACCGTCTATGTGATGAGCAAAAGCCCGGGACGGCTGCTGCACCGTCGCGATATCGAGCTGCCGCGCCCGCGCGAGCTGGAGCTGACCTACCCACCGGCCTTCACCGAAATCGTCCATGAGCTGCGCGGCCATATTGGCGCGCTCAGGAAGAGCGGCGCGGAGGTGGCGCAATGACGACCAGGAAGAAACCCCATCTGCTGTTCCAGCGCTATGCCTCGTCCCTGCTGCTGCTGGTCATCCTCTTGCTGTGGCAGCTGATCTGCAGCGCGCTGCAGGTCTCGGAGTTCATCTTCCCCAGCCCCTGGGCGATCGCCCAGGCCCTGGCCGACTATCACCAGGTCATCCTCGGCCACGCCTGGCGCACCTTCTGGGTGACCCTGGCGGGCTTCGGCATCGCCATCGTCGTCGGCGTGCTCTTGGGCTTTCTGATGGGCAGCTCGCAGCTGGCCTACAAGGCCATGTACCCGCTGATGACCGGCTTCAACGCGCTGCCCAAGGCGGCCTTCGTGCCGATTCTGGTGGTGTGGTTCGGCATCGGCGTCGGCCCCGCGATCCTGACCGCCTTCCTGATCAGCTTCTTCCCCATCATGGTCAATATCGCCACCGGCCTGGCCACCCTGGAGCCCGAGCTGGAGGATGTGCTGCGGGTGCTGGGGGCCAAGCGCTGGGATGTGCTGGTCAAGGTAGGGCTGCCGCGCTCGATGCCCTATTTTTTCGCCGCGCTGAAGGTCGCGATCACGCTGGCCTTTGTCGGCACCACGGTGTCCGAGATGACCGCCGCCAACGAGGGCATCGGCTATCTGCTGATCTCGGCCGGCGCCTCGATGCAGATGGGCCTGGCCTTTGCCGGCCTGGTCGTCGTCGGCGCGATGGCGATGCTGATGTACGAGCTGTTCGCGGTGCTGGAGCGCCGCCTGACCGGCNGGCCTGGCCTTTGCCGGCCTGGTCGTCGTCGGCGCGATGGCGATGCTGATGTACGAGCTGTTCGCGGTGCTGGAGCGCCGCCTGACCGGCTGGGCCCACCGTAGCGACAACCACTGAATTCCCAACCTGAATCGAGGAGCTTCTAGAGTGAACGACAACAAGAAACTGCATCTGCTGGCCGCGGCCACCCTGCTGCTGGCGACCGGTCTGGCCCAGGCCCAGGTCAGGCTGTATGGCCTGCTCGATATGAGCGTCGGCGCGGCCAAGGCGCCGGGCGGCCAGTCCATCAAGGGGGTCGACAGCGGCAAGATGACGACCAGCTATTTCGGCCTCTCGGGCAGCGAAGACCTGGGGGGCGGCCTGACGGCCTCGTTCACGCTGGACAGCTTTCTGCGCGCCGACGTCGGCAACAACGGCCGCTTCAACGGCGACAACTTCTGGGCCCGCAATGCCTGGGTGGCGCTGAGCAGCAAGGAGCTGGGCATGGTGCGCCTGGGCCGCAACACCACGCCGCTGTTCGTGCAGACCCTGGCCTTCAATGCCTTCGGCGACTCCTTCGGCTACTCGCCCAGCATCCGCCAGTACTTCAGTGCCGGCGCCACGGTCAGCGGCACCACGGCCACCGGCGACACCGGCTGGAGCGACTCGGTGCTCTATCTGAGCCCCAAGTTCGGCGGCTTCAGTGCCGGGGCCTTTGTCGCGGCCGGCGAAGGCGCGGGCGGCAGGAACTTCGGCTTCAACGCCAACTACGGCGGCGGGCCATTCGCTGCCGGCTTCACTTACCAGAACGTCAAGAAGGACGGCGCCGCCCCGCTGGCCGACACCAAGACCTGGCAAGCCGCCGCGTCCTATGACTTCGGCGCGGCCAAGCTGTTCGGCCAGTACGGCAAGGTCGACAACACGACGACGGGCCGCGACTACAAGATCGCCGGCATCGGCGCCGCCGTGCCTATCGGCGACGGCAAGCTGCTGGCCCAGTACGGCCATCTGGGCGCCTCGGTCGGCCCGGACCGCAAGACCTTCAGCTTCGGCTACGACCACTTTGTCTCCAAGCGCACCGATGTCTATGCGGTGGCGATGAGCGACAAGCTCGACGGCCTGTCGGGCGGCAGCAGCTACTCGGTCGGCATCCGTCACCGCTTCTGATCTCGCTCGCGCCGCGCCCTTTTCTCTCTTGCTAAGCTGCCGCCCATGGCATGGCATGGACATCTGAAGCTGGACTACCGGCGCGACGAGCAGGGGCGCACCACGGCCCTCGATAAACACCACGGTCCGCTGCGTGTGCTGCAGCGGCTCTATCCCGAGGGCCCGGGCGTTTGCCACCATGTGCTGGTGCATCCGCCCGGCGGCATCGTCGGCGGCGACCGGCTCGAGATCGAGATCGATCTGCAGACCGCCAGCCATGCGCTGCTGACCACGCCGGGCGCCACCCGCTACTACCGCAGCGCCGGCGAGCTGGCCAGCCAGCGCCTGCGCGCCCGGGTCGCCGAGGGCGCGCGGCTGGAATGGCTGCCGCTGGAGACCCTGATCTACGACGGCGCGCTGGCGGAGAACCGCATGGTGTTCGAGCTGGCGCCGGGTGCCGAGATGCTGGGCTGGGATGTGCTGGCGCTGGGCCTACCGGCCGCCGGCCTGCCCTTCGCGCGCGGCCACTACACCCAACACCTGGAGCTGCCCGGCCGCTGGCTGGAGCGCGGCCGCCTCGCGGCCGATGACCATGGCCTGCTGGACTCGCCGCTGGGCCTGGCCGGCCACAAGGTGATGGCCAGCCTGTGGTTTGCCGCGGGCCAGGTCTTGCCCAACGCCCGCCGCGAGGCCCTGCTGGAGACCGCTCGCGAACTCTGCGCGGCCGACGGCTTGCGCGCCACGGCCGGCTGCACCGCCCCCGAGCCGGGCGTGGTGGTGCTGCGCGTGCTGGCGCCCAAGGTCGAGCCGGCGATGGCCTTCCTGGCGCGGGTCTGGGCGGCCTGGCGCAGCCAGGCCTGGGGCCTGCAGCCCTGCCCGCCGCGGGTCTGGCGCACCTGAACAAAGCGCTTGCCGGCCAGCACCCAAGCGCGGAAGATGCCCAGCATCCGCCGCCTTGATCGGGGCTTTGGGCGACGGTGAAGCACGGATGATTCAGCCCTGTCACAAGAGCCGTCCGGCTCGACCCAAGGGAGCGCTTCATGCAGGTTCTGAAGAATATGAGCATCGCCGCCAAACTCTCGGCGGCCTTTGCCATCATGCTGGGGCTGTTGGCCATCCTGGCCTTGTTCTCGTTCTCGCGGCTGCAACTGGTGCAAGCCGAGTCGCGCACCATCAGCGGCAACTGGCTGCCCTCGGTCCAGGCCATCAATGGCCTGAGCGCCGATATCGTCGAGTTCCGCATCGGCCTGATCGTCAATCTGAACGCCACCGATGCCGCGCAATCGGCCTCCTCGGCCAAGTCGATGGAGGACGCAACCGCTGCCGCGCAGAAAAGCATGGCCGCCTATGACAAGCTGATCAGCAGCGATGCCGAGCGGCGCGAGTACGAGCGCTTTGCCGGGCTCTGGAGCAAGTATCAGGAGATGGCGAAGCGGGTGGTCAGCTCGGTGCGCGATGGTCAGATCGATGACGCCCGCAAGCTCGCCGGCGGCGAAGCGCGCCAGACCTTCACCGAGGCCAGCACCTTGCTGCGCCAGCTGGTCGAGCTGAACAACAAGGGTGCCGATGCCTCGGCCGCCCATGGCGAGGATGTCTACCGCTCGGCCGCGCTGTGGCTGCTGATCGTCAGCCTGATCGCCGGCGGCCTGGCCATCGTGATGGCGCTGACCCTGATCCGTGCGATCACCCGGCCGCTGGCCCAGGCCGTCAGCGCGGCCGACCGGGTGGCCGGAGGCGACCTGAGCCAGCCCATTCGTTTCGAGGGCAAGGACGAGACCGCGCGGCTGCTGGAGGCGATGCAGCGCATGCAGCACAGCCTGGCCGGCACGGTGGCCAGCGTGCGCGAGGGCGCCGAGTCGGTGTCCACCGCCAGCGCCCAGATCGCCCAGGGCAATGCCGACCTGTCGGCCCGTACCGAGGAGCAGGCCTCCTCGCTGGAGCAAACCTCGGCGACGATGGAAGAGCTCAGCGCCACCGTCCGGCAGAACGCCGACAGCGCCCAGCAGGCCAACCAGCTGGCCCAGAGCGCCAGCGAGGTGGCACGCAGCGGCGGCCAGGTGGTCGGCGAGGTGGTCACGACGATGCGCGGCATCGAGGACAGCTCCAAGCGCATCTCCGACATCATCTCCACCATCGACGGGATCGCCTTCCAGACCAATATCCTGGCCTTGAACGCGGCCGTCGAGGCGGCCCGCGCCGGCGAGCAGGGCCGCGGCTTCGCGGTCGTGGCCTCCGAGGTGCGCAGCCTGGCCCAGCGCAGCGCCGACGCGGCCAAGGAGATCAAGAGCCTGATCAACGACTCGGTCGAACGGGTGCAAAGCGGCACCCAGCTGGTCGACCGGGCCGGCCAGACCATGCAGGACATCGTCAACTCGGTGCAGCGGGTGGCCGATATCGTCGGCGAGATCAGCAGCGCCAGCGTCGAGCAGAGCGCCGGCATCGCCCAGGTCGGAGAGGCGGTGACCCAGCTGGACCGGGCCACCCAGCAGAACGCGGCCCTGGTCGAGGAAAGCGCAGCCGCCAGCGAGAGCCTCAAGCACCAGGCGGTGCGGCTGCTGGAGTCGGTGGCCAGCTTCAAGCTTGACGGCCATCAAGCCCGCGCTCGCCCGGTCGCCGCACCGGCCCCCAAGGCCCCGGCCCACAAGCCTGCCGCTTTCAAATCGGCAACCCCCCGCCCGGCGGCCAAGCCGGTGGCCCCTCGCAAACCCCAGCCCGCGGCCGCCGCCGATGGCGACTGGAGCAGCTTCTGAAACGGCTGCTTCACCGATAGCGCCCAGGCTGCATGAACGGCAGGCAAGCCTGCCCTCACGCCCGGCCCTGCGCTACCCGCGCTGACCCCTTTGTTTCCACACCGCAGCCCTACGCCGGATTCGTCCGGTGTCCCGGGCGGTGTCTGCAGCGCTTTTGCCCCATGGCCTCCCGGTCATGGGGCTTTTTTGCTGGCGCTCAGATCGAGACGCGCTCGCGCACGCCGTCGCGCTGCATATCCTCGCCGCGCCCGCGAGCGACGAACTCGCCGCGCTCCATCACCAGGGACTGGTCGGCCAGTTCCTCGGCGACGTCGTAGTACTGCTCGACCAGGATCACCGCCATGCGCTGCTTCTTGCCAGCGATTTCCAGACCTTCATCGGCCAGCTGGCGCAGCACGCGACCGATGTCCTTGATGATGCTGGGCTGGATGCCTTCGGTGGGCTCATCGAGGATGATGAGCTTGGGCCCGGCCGCCAGCGCGCGGGCAATCGCCAGCTGCTGCTGCTGACCGCCGGAGAGGTCGCCGCCGCGCCGGTTGATCATGGCCTTCAGCACCGGGAACAGTTCGAACAACTGCGGCGGGATCGGCGTGCCGCCGCTCTTGTAGGCCAGGCCCATGCGCAGATTGTCCTCGACCGTCAACCGGCCGAAGATCTCGCGGCCCTGCGGCACATAGCCGATGCCGCGCCGCACGCGCTCGTAGGATGTCAGCTTGGCGATGTCCTGCCCGTCCAGGCTCAACCCGCCGCTCTTGATCGGCACCACGCCCATCAGGCTCTTCAGCAGGGTGGTCTTGCCGACGCCGTTGCGCCCGAGGATGACCGTGATCTCGCCGAGCTTGGCCTCGAAGCTGAGGCCGCGCAGGATGTGGGAGCCGCCGTAGGCCTGGTGGATGTTGTCGACTTTCAGCATGTGGGCTGCCCTGCTTTGTCTGCATTTGCGACGGGCTGTGCAGGCCGACGCCAGCGGGTATCCGGCTGGCTCCGTGTCCCCCGGGCCTGCGGCCCTCCTCCTTTACCTGCGCCATCCAGACACCCACTGCCATCGTCCCCGAAGCACTGAGGTCTGCGCAAAGTCATCGAGGCAGTGCACGATGCCGGGCGAGCGGTAGTGGGTGCTCGTCGGCCGCAGGTAAAGGAGGAGGGCCGAAGGCCCGGGGGAGTGAGTCCGGACACAAACAGTCCAGTGGACTGTTTGCGCCTGACGAACGCCAGGGCGCATGCGCCCTGGCACGAAGGCCGGCGAGTACCCGCTGGCGATCGACCAGCGAACGCGATCAAATACCTAGCGCCCAAGATAGACCTCCACCACCTTCTCATTCGCCTGCACCTCGGACAACAAGCCCTCGGCAAGCACCGAGCCCTCGTGCAGCACCGTGACCTTCTTCTTGCCCTCGGTCAGCTGGTCGACGAACTTCATATCGTGTTCGACCACCACCAGCGAGTGTTGCCCCTCCAACGAGAGAAAGAGCTCGGCGGTGCGTTCGGTCTCCTCGTCGGTCATGCCGGCCACCGGCTCGTCGAGCAGCAGCAGTTTCGGGTCCTGCATCAGCAGCATGCCGATCTCCAGCCACTGCTTCTGACCATGCGACAAGAGCCCGGCCTGGCGTTGCGCTTCGGGCAGCAGATGGATCAGCTGCAGGATCTCGGCGATGCGGTCCAGCTGCGCGCCCGAAAGCCGTGCGAACAGGCTGGCGCGGGCGCGGCGGTCGGCGCTGAGAGCCAGCTCCAGGTTTTCGAACACGCTCAGCTGCTCGTAGACGGTCGGCTTCTGGAACTTGCGGCCGACGCCGATCTGGGCGATCTCGTTCTCGCGCAGGCGCAAGAGATCGATGTTCTGGCCGAAGCTGACCGTGCCCTGGTCGGGCCGGGTCTTGCCGGTGATGACATCCATCATCGTGGTCTTGCCGGCGCCGTTGGGGCCGATGATGCAGCGCAGCTCGCCGACATTGATTGCCAGGCTCAGCTGATTCAAGGCCCTGAAACCATCGAAGGACACCGTGATGTCGTCCAGATACAGGGCCACGCCGTGGGCAAAGTCGGGTGTGCCGGCGGTCAGCAGGCGGCCAAACGAGGCCGAGCCGCCCGACGAGCCCGCCTGCAGCGCGGCCAGCTTGCTCTCGTGTTCGCTGCGCAGCTTGCTGCCCTCCTCCATGAGCTCGGGCGTCATGCGCGCTCTCCCTGCTTGCCTGTGAGTTTCCTGAACAGGCCGACGATGCCGTTAGGCAGGAATAGCGTCACCGCGATGAAGAGCGCGCCGAGGAAATACAGCCAGAACTCGGGGAAGGCCTGGGTGAACCAGCTCTTGGCGCCATTGACGAAGAAGGCGCCGACGATGGGGCCGATCAGCGTCGCACGGCCGCCGACCGCGGTCCAGATCGCGATCTCGATCGAGGCCGCCGCCGACATCTCGCCGGGGTTGATGATGCCGACCTGGGGCACATACAGCGCGCCGGCCACCGCGCACATCAGCGCCGACAGCACCCAGATCGCCAGCTTGTAGGCCAGCGGGTTGTAGCCGGTGAACATCACGCGGCTCTCGGCATCGCGTATGGCCTGCAGCACACGGCCGAACTTGCTCTGCACGATCCAGCGCGCCATCAGGAAGAAGGCGATCAGCACCAGGCCGGTGATGACGAACAGCACCATCCGGGTGGAAGGCTGCGCCAGCGGCACGCCGAGGATGCGCTTGAAATCGGTGAAGCCGTTGTTACCGCCGAAGCCGGTCTCGTTGCGGAAGAACAAGAGCATGGCCGCGAAGGTCAGCGCCTGCGTGATGATCGAGAAGTAGACGCCCTTGATGCGTGAGCGAAAGGCGAAGTAGCCGAATACAAAGGCCAGCAGTCCCGGCACCAGCAGCACCAGCAGCATCTGCAGCAGGAAGGAATCGCTGAGGGCCCAGTGCCAGGGCAGCGCCTTCCAGTCCAGGAAGACCATGAAGTCGGGCAGATCGCTCTGGTAGTTGCCGTCGCGGCCGATCTGGCGCATCAGATACATGCCCATGCCATAGCCGCCCAGCGCGAAGAACAGGCCGTGGCCCAGGCTCAGGATGCCGGTATAGCCCCAGATCAGGTCCATCGCCAGCGCGCAGATCGCGTAGCACATGATCTTGCCCACCAGGCCCACCGCGTAGTCGCTCATATGCAAGACATGACCCTCGGGCAGGGCCAGGTTCAACAGCGGCACGATGATGGCCACCACCAGCAGGCAGGCGGCCACGGCCAGCCAGCCGGCGGCGGACAGCAGGCCGCGTGAGGGCTGCAGCAGGGTCGTGTTCGGAGTCACAGGTGTGTTCATCATGCTTCCGCGCTCCGGCCCTTCATCGCGAACAGCCCCTGCGGCCGCTTCTGGATGAAGACGACGATGAAGACCAGCACCATGATCTTGGCCAGCACCGCACCGGCCCAGTCCTCCAGCAGCTTGTTCAGGATGCCCAGCCCCAGCGCCGCGATCACGGTGCCGGCCAGCTGGCCGACGCCGCCCAGCACCACCACCATGAAGCTGTCGACGATATAGCTCTGGCCCAGGTCCGGGCCGACATTGCCGACCTGGCTCAGCGCGCAGCCGGCCAGGCCGGCGATGCCGGCGCCCAGCGAAAAGGCGTAGGTGTCGATGCGGGCGGTGTTGACGCCCATGCAGGCGGCCATGCGGCGGTTCTGTGTGACGCCGCGCACGAACAGGCCCAGCCGCGTCTTCGCGATCAGCAGCGCCACGCCGGCCAGCACCAGCAAGGCAAAGCCGATGATGGCGATGCGGTTGTAGGGCAGGGTCAGATTGCTCATTAGCGCGAAGCCACCGGACAGCCAGGCCGGGTTCTCGACCGGCACGTTCTGCGCACCGAAGAGGCTGCGCACCGCCTGCATCAGCACCAGGCTGATGCCCCAGGTGGCCAGCAGGGTCTCCAGCGGCCGGCCGTAGAGCCAGCGGATGATGCTGCGCTCCAGCACCGCGCCGACCAGGGCCGCGACCAGGAAGGAGGCGGGGATGGCCAGCAGCACGTAGTAGTCAAACGCGCCGGGCAGATAGCTGCGGAACAGGTTCTGCACCACATAGGTCGCATAGGCGCCGATCATCATCAGCTCGCCGTGAGCCATATTGATCACGCCCATCAGCCCGTAGGTGATGGCCAGGCCCAGAGCCACCAGCAGCAGGATGGAGCCGAGGCTGACGCCGGTGAAGACCAGGCCCAGGCGCTCGCCCCAGGCCAGGCGGCCTTCCAGCTTGGCCAGGGCCTGCGACAGCGCGCTCCTGACCTCGGCGTCCGGTTCGGCCGCGATGCGCTCGATCAAGAGGCTGCGCACCGCCGGGTCGCTGGCGCCGGCCAGCTGCTGCGCGGCCTCCAGGCGCCTGGTCTTGTCGGGCGAGGCGATCACCAGGGCCGCGCGCATCAGGGACAGTTGGGTCTTGATGCCCGCGTCGCTCTCGCTGGCCAGGGCCTTGTCCAGCAGCGGCAGCTGGGACTCGTCCAGCGACTGCTTGCCCAGCTCGGCGACGGCCTCGCGGCGCGTCGCCAGCTCGGGAGAAAACAGCTTCAGCGCCGCCAGCGCGGCCTGCAGCACGCCGCGCATGCGGTTGTTGTTCGTCACATCCTCGGCGCCCTCGGGCACGGCTTCGTCGCCCTGGATGACCAGCACCTGCTCGGGCGTCAGCTTGACCGCATCGTCCAGCAGGGCCTGCACAAACGCGGCCAGGCCCGGCTCGGCACCGGCGGCCGCCGCATTGAGCGCGGCAATGCGCGCATCGGTCTCGCCGCTCGCGATGGCGCGGGCTTGTTGCGGGGTCAGGGCGTGGGCAAGAGGCACTTGGCTGGCGACAAACAGCAGCCAAGCACCTGCTCTGAGCAGGCGCTTGATCATCACGGCTCCGTGGCGAGGGGCTGAATTACTTCGCTACCGGCTCGTCTTTCTTGCCCTTGTTTTCCGGGATGTAGGGGCTCCACGGCTGTGCCTTGACCGGGCCAGGCGTCTTCCAGACCACGTTGAACTGGCCGTCGGCCTTCACTTCGCCGATGAAAACGGGCTTGTGCAGATGGTGGTTCTTCGGGTCCATCGTGCTCGTGAAGCCGCCCGGGGCCTTGAAGGTCTGGCCGGCCATCGCGGCGATGACCTTGTCGGTATCGGTGCTCTTGGCCTTGGTGACCGCCTGGGCCCACATATTGAAGCCGATATAGGTCGCCTCCATCGGGTCATTGGTCAGCGGCTTGTCCTTGTGGCCGGGGATGTTCTTGGCCTTCGCGTAGGCGGCCCACTTCTTCGTGAACTCGGTGTTGGCCGGGTTCTTGATCGACATGAAATAGTTCCAGGCGGCCAGATGGCCCACCAGCGGTTTCGTGTCGACGCCGCGCAGCTCTTCCTCGCCGACCGAGAAGGCCACCACCGGCACATCGGTCGCCTTCAGGCCCTGGTTGCCCAGCTCCTTGTAGAAGGGCACATTGGAGTCGCCGTTGATGGTCGACACCACGGCCGTCTTCTTGCCCTCGGCGCTGAATTTCTTGATCTTGGCGATGATGCCTTGATAGTCGGAGTGACCGAAGGGGGTGTACTCCTCCATGATGTCAGCGTCGGCGACACCCTTGCTCTTCAGGAAAGCGCGCAGAATCTTGTTGGTGGTGCGGGGGTAGACATAGTCGGTGCCCAGAAGCACGAAACGCTTGGCCGAGCCGCCGTCCTTGCTCATCAGGTACTCAACGGCGGGGATGGCCTGCTGGTTCGGCGCTGCGCCGGTGTAGAACACGTTCTTGCTCAGCTCCTCACCCTCGTACTGCACCGGGTAGAACAGCAGGCCGTTGAGCTCCTCGAAGACCGGCAGCACCGACTTGCGCGACACCGAGGTCCAGCAGCCGAACACGGCGGCGACCTTGTCCTGCGAGATCAGCTGCTTGGCCTTTTCGGCGAATAGCGGCCAGTTCGATGCCGGGTCGACCACCACCGGCTCCAGCTTCTTGCCCAGGAGGCCGCCCTTGGCATTGATCTCATCGATGGCCATCAGCACGGTGTCCTTCAACACCGTCTCCGAGATCGCCATCGTGCCGGACAGGCTGTGCAGCACGCCGACCTTGATGGTGTCGGCGGCGTGGGCAGGCAGGCCCAGGCCGGCAATGCCCAAGGCCAGGGCGGACAGGTTCAGGGTGCGGCGCGATACAAGCTTCATGGCGGGGTCTCCAGGAGGGTGGTTGGGATCAGGCTTGGAACTGGACCCAGTCTCACGAGGCGGCGCCGGATCAGGAATACGCCATCTGGCGTAGTTGCTGGCGGCCGACGCGGTAGAGTTCCGCCGATGAACAGACTGCTCACCGAACTGCAGCGCCTCTATGCGCCGACGGCGCCCGACAACGCACCTGCCGAGGGCCAGGTGCGCGCGCTGCTGCTGGAGCTGGCCCGGCCGGCCGACTGGGATGCGCTGGGCGCCGTCTGGCGTGGCGTGCAGGCCGATCTGGAACTGCCCGCACCGGCCATCGCCGTCAACGGGGTCGACGGCTACCAGCTCTGGTTCTCGCTCGCCGAGCCGGTGCCGGCCGCGCAGGCCCTGGCTTTTCTGGAGGGGCTGCGCCGGCGCTATCTGGGCGGGATCGCGGCACAGCGGCTGAGGCTGGAGACCGTGGCCCAGGAAATGCCGCCGCGCCAGCTGCCCAGCGGCCTGTGGTCGGCCCTGCTGGCCCCGGACCTGGCGCCGGTCTTTACCGACGAGCCCTGGCTCGACACCGAGCCCGGCGCCGAGGGCCAGGCGGACCTGCTGTGCCGGCTCCAGCCGATCAAGAGCGCCGACTTTCGCGCCGCGCTGGAACGGCTGGTGCCGGGCACACCCGCGCCAAGGGTCGACACCGCGTCGGCCGCCCCCGCCCCGTCGGCCGATGCCGGCCAGGACGCGCCGCGCCGCTTTCTGCTGGGCGTGATGAACGACGCCAGCGCCCCCCTGCATCTGCGCATCGAGGCAGCCAAAGCACTGCTGTAGCGGCGATAAAAAAGGGCGCTCGTCGCGATGACGGCGCCCTTCCGATCAAGACCGAGGTCTTGATGCCTTACTTGCTGTTCACGGCGTCCTTGAGGGCCTTGCCGGCGGTGAACTTGGGCACCGTGGCGGCGGCGATTTCCAGCGCTTCGCCGGTGGCCGGGTTCTTGCCGGTGCGGGCGGCGCGCTCGCCGACCTTGAAGGTGCCGAAGCCGACCAGGGCCACGGAGTCGCCCGCAACCAGGGCTTCGGTGATCGTGCCCAGGGCGGCGTCCAGCATCGTGGTGGCGGCAGCACGGGTGACGCCGCTCTTGGTGGCGATGCTTTCGATCAGTTCACTTTTGTTCATCAGTTATCCAGTAGATACGGGGAAAGTCCCGGTGAAGGGGTCGCGATTATCGGTCCGCCGGCCGAACAGGGCTGAAACAAGGCGTTCAGGTCACCGGCGCCGGGTTGAAGAGCACCAGTTGGTTGTGCAGCCGCCACTGCTCGGCCCAGGTCTTCTTGCGGCCGCTGGCCACGTCCAGCATCAGGCGGAACATCTCCCAGCCAACCTCCGCTATCGTGGCCTCGCCGTCGGCGATGCGGCCGGCGTTGATGTCCATCAGATCGTGCCAGCGCCGCGCCAGCTCGCTGCGTGTCGCCACCTTGATGACCGGGCATTCGGCCAGGCCGTAGGGGGTGCCGCGGCCGGTGGTGAAGACATGCAGGTTCATGCCGGCGGCCAGCTGCAGGGTGCCGCAGATGAAGTCGCTGGCGGGCGTGGCGGCGTAGACCAGGCCAGCGCGGATGCCGCGGTCGCTGAGCTTCTCGCCGGGCGAGAGCACGCCGCTGATCGGTGCGCTGCCGCTCTTGACGATGGAGCCCATGGCCTTCTCGACGATGTTGGAGAGGCCGCCCTTCTTGTTGCCGGGCGTGGTGTTGGCGCTGCGGTCGGCGCTGCCGCGCTTCAGATAGGCGTCGTACCAGGCCATCTCGCGGATCATCGCCTCGGCGATCTCGGGGCTGGCGGCGCGCGAGGTCAGCTGATCGATGCCGTCGCGCACCTCGGTGGTCTCGGAAAACATCACGGTGGCACCGGCGCGTACCAGCAGGTCGGTGCAGAAACCCACCGCCGGGTTGGCGGTGACGCCGCTGAAGGCATCACTGCCGCCGCACTGCACGCCCACCACCAGCGCGCTGGCCGGCACGGTCTCGCGCCGGCGCGCATCCAGGCGCTTCAGGTGCTGCTCGGCGGTGCGCATGATGGCGTCGATCATCGACATGAAGCCGATATGGGCGGCGTCCTGCAGGCAGACCACATCGGCGACTATGCCCTCGTCCTTGGGCGCTTCGGGCGTGGATGCCGGAGCAATGGCAAAGGTACCGGGCGGCAGCAGGCGCTCGGGCTGCAGCTTCTCGCAGCCCAGGCTGACCACCATCACCTCATTGCCGAAGTTCGGGTTCAGCGTGATATTGCGCAACGTGCGGATCGGCACCACCGCATCCGGCGCATCGATCGCGACGCCGCAGCCGTAGCCATGCTCCAGCGCCACCACGTCATCGACGTTCGGGTACTTCGGCAGCAGCTCGCGCTTGATGCGCTGGACCGCGAAGTCCACCACGCCGGACACGCACTGCACGGTCTGCGTGATCGCCAGGATGTTGCGCGTGCCGACCGAGCCGTCGGCATTGCGGTAGCCCTCGAAGCTGTGGCCCTCCAGCGGCGGCAGCGGCTCGCGCTGCGCAGTGGCAATCGGCAGGCCCTCCAGCGAGCGGGCCTCGGGCATCTCCAGCAGACGCTCGTGGATCCAGCTGCCGGCCGGCACGGCCTTGACCATTCGGCCGATCACCACGTTGTAGCGCCGCACGGCCGCGCCGGCGGCCAGGTCCGTCAGCGCCAGCTTGTGGCCCTGCGGCACCCGGTCCACCAGGGTCAGCCCGTCGGCGAAACGCGCGCCGGCATCGAGCCCGCCCTCGTTGGCCACGATGGCGACGTTGTCGGCCTCGTGCATCTTGATGTAGAGCGGCGTGCTTGCTGCCATGACGATGTACTTTTGGTTGTATTCCCAAGCGACGCCCGAGGATCCGGCTTTGCCGGTCCTACGGGCGTGCCAGGGCCAGAGGCCCTGGCCTTCGGCAGGCACAAACAGTCCTCAGGACTGTTTGTGTCCGGCCTCAACCCCCTTGAGGGGGCGGCCGAAGGCCGTAGGGGGTGGTCCGTCAATCTGCGGTGATCTTGCCGGTCTCGATCACCTTCTTCCAGCGCGCGAACTCTGCGGCCTGGAAGGCGGTGAACTGCTCGGGCGTGTTGCCGACGATCTCGAAGCCCAGTTCCAGCAGCTTGGGCTTGACGGCCGGGTCGTTCAGGCCGGCCACCAGTGCGTCGTGCAGCTTGCCCTTGATGTCGGCCGGGATGCCCTTGGGCGCGGCAAAGGCTTGCCAGGAGTAGACGGTCACGCCCTTGTGGCCCAGCTCCTCCATCGTCGGCACGTCCGGCAGCAGCGGCGAGCGCTTGGCGCTGGTGATGGCCAGCGCGCGCAGCTTGCCGGCTTTGATATTGGAGAGGCCGGTGTTGATGTTCATGAAGCTGGCATCGACCTGGCCGCCCAGCAGGTCGGCCATCGCCGGCGCGCCGCCCTTGTAGGGGATGTGGCTGGCCTGGGTGCCGGTTTCCTGCCAGAACAGCTCGGCGGTCAGGTGGTCCGAGGTGCCGTTGCCGGCCGAGGCGAAGCTCATCTTGCCCGGATTGGCCTTGATGAAGGCCAGCAGCTCGGCGAAGCTCTTGTGCGGCGAGGCCGCCGGCACGGCCAGCACGTTCGGCGCCTGCACCGCGATGGTCAGGTAGTCAAAGTCCTTCAGCGGGTCGTAGCCGACGTTCTTCAGCAGGTGCGGGCCGATCACGAAGGGACCCAGCGAGGAGACGAAGACGGTGTAGCCGTCCGGCGCGGCGCGCTTGGCCTGCGTGGCACCGACTGTGCCGCCGGCGCCGGCCTTGTTGTCGACGATGAAGCTGCCGCCGAGCTTTTCCTGCAGCTTCGGGCCCAGGGTGCGGGCGATCATGTCGGTGGAGCCGCCCGGCGGGAAGGGCACCAGCAGCGTGACCTGCTGCTTGGCGGGCCAGGCCTGGGCGATGGCGCCGCCGGCGGCCAGCAGGCCCAGCGCCAGGGCGGCCAGGACCTTCTTCTTGCTCGATGTGTTCTTCATGGCTTGTCTCCGTTGTTGTCTAGGGGGAAATAGGTTCTTCAGGGTCGCTGGCCCAGCTCGCATTGCTCGCGCGTCCAGATGCGCGCCTGCTCGCTCAGTGAGAGGCCCAGGCCCGGCCGCGTCGGCACCTGCATGCGGCCGTTCTTGATCTCCAGCCGCTCATTGAACAACGGCTCCAGCCAGTCGAAGTGCTCGACCCAGGGCTCGGTCGGATAGGCCGCGGCGAGGTGCACATGCAGCTCCATCGCGAAATGCGGCGCCAGCATCACCCCGGCCTGCTCGGCCTGCGCGGCGATCTTCAGGAAGGGCGTGATGCCGCCGACACGCGGCGCGTCGGGCATCAGGTAGTCGGCCGCGCGGTGGCGTATCAGCTCGCCATGCTCCATGGCGCTGGTCAGCATCTCGCCGGTGGCGATCGGCGTGTCGAAGGCAGCGGCCAGCGCGGCGTGGCCCTCGTGGTCGTAGGCGTCCAGCGGCTCCTCGATCCAGACCAGGCCATAGGGCTCGAACTGGCGGCACATGCGCTGCGCGGTCGGGCGGTCCCATTGCTGGTTGGCGTCCACCATCAGCGCGACGCCATCACCGAGGTGCTTGCGCACCGCCTCGACGCGCCGGATGTCCAGCGCGCGGTCCGGCTGGCCCACCTTCAGCTTGATGCCGCCGATGCCGCGCGCGATCGAGGCCTCGGCGTTCACCAGCAGTTGCTCCAGCGGCGTGTGCAGAAAGCCGCCCGAGGTGTTGTAGCAGGCCACCGAGTCGCGGTAGGCGCCCAGCAGCTTGGACAGCGGCAGCCCGGCGCGGCGCGCCTTCAGGTCATACAGCGCGACGTCGAAGGCGCCGATGGCCTGGGTCGACAGGCCGCTGCGGCCCACCGAGGCGCCGGCCCAGCAGAGCTTGTTCCAGAGCCTGGCGATGTCGCTCGGGTCCTCGCCCAGCAGGGCCGGCGCGATCTCCTTGGCGTGGGCGAACTGGCCGGGGCCGCCAGCGCGCTTGGCGTAGCTCAGGCCCAGGCCCTGCTGGCCGTCGGCGGTGACGATCTCGGCGAACAGCATCGCGATCTCGGTCATCGGCTTCTGCCGACCTGTCAGCACTTTCGCATCGCTGATGGGCGTGGCCAGCGGCAGATAGCAGGAGGAGAGGCGGATCCAGGCGATCCGGTCGGCACTGGTGGCTTGGCTCATGTGAACGCTATCAGTTGAATGAGGCAGGTACTAGCCAAGCCAGCAACTACGGGACAACTTGGTCATCCTGTCTCGTTGCAGTCAATGATATCGATATCATTTGCATTCCGTCAAACACCCCGCCGCAAAGCCCGGACAATCCCGCCCACCGCCACGAACCCGTCCGCATGCCGCCCGCTTCCCGTCCCAAGTCCGTCACGCTGCAAGATGTCGCCCGCAGCGCCGGGGTCTCGCCGATGACCGCCTCGCGCGCGCTCAGCAGCCCGGCGCTGGTGTCACAGGGCACGATAGAGAAGGTGCGGGCGGCGGTCGAGGCCACCGGCTACATCCCCAATCTGCTGGCCGGCGGGCTCAAGTCCAAGCGCAGCATGACGGTGGCGGCCCTGGTGCCGGTGATCTCGGTGCCGCAGTTCCTGCCCACCATTCAGACGCTGACGGAAGAACTGGACCGGGCCGGCTACCAGCTGATCCTGGGCCAGACCGGCTACGACCATGGGCGCGAGGCGGCACTGCTGAACACCATGGTGGGCCGGCGCGTCGACGGCATCGTCGCCGCCGGCCTGCTGCAGCCGGGCGATGCGGCCAAACGGCTGGCCCGGCTGGGTGTTCCCGTGGTCGAGACCTGGGACATGACGGACCGGCCGCTGGATACGCTGGTGGGCTTCTCGCACCTCAAGGTCGGCAGCGCGGTGGCGGGCTATTTCCTCAGCAAGGGCTGGCAGCGGGTGGGCCTGGCAACGGCCGACGACCAGCGCGCCGGCCTGCGGCGCGAGGGCTTTGTGTCGACCCTGGGTCGCGAGATCCCCACCGCCACCGTCAAGCCGCCCACCGGTGTGCCGCATGGGCGGCGCGCGCTGACCGAGCTGCTGCACCTCGATCCGCAGCTCCGCGCCGTCTTCTGCAGCTCGGACGGGCTGGCCGAGGGCGTGCTCACCGAAGCGCAGGCGCGCGGCCTCCGCGTGCCCGAAGACCTGGCGGTGTTCGGCTTCGGCGGCGCCGACTTCTCGGCCCATTTGAATCCCTCGCTGAGCACGGTGCACATCGACGGCGCCGCCATCGGCCTGCATGCGGCCCAGCTGATCATTGCGCGCTGCCGCGGCGAGACCGTCGATCAGCGCATCATCGATGTGGGCTTTCGCATCATCGAGCGCGCCTCCACCAGCAGCCCGCCGCGTTGAAGACCGTCGCCGCGCTCAGACCGGACAGGCCAGCGCCGCGTCGTCCTGGATCAGGGTTTCCAGGCACTGCTCGCGCAGCCCATAGAAACGCTTGACCTCGGCGATCTGGGCCAGCAGCTCGGGCCGGCGCTTCTCGGCCGCAGCCAGCGCCGCGCCCGACTTCTTGACGGCCAGAATCATCTTGTTCTTGCTGGTGTGCTCCAGCGCGATGAACTCGAAGACCTGTGTCTCATAGCCCTGGGCCTCCAGCAGCAGCGCGCGCAAGCTGTCGGTCACCATCTCGGCCTCCTGGCCCAGGTGGATGCCGTGCTGCAGCAGCGGGCGCAGCACCGGCGGCGTCTGCATCTGCGGGCGCAGCTGCTTGTGGCAGCAGGGTGAGCACATGATGATCGAAGCCTTGGCGCCCAGGCCCAGATGGATCGCGTAGTCGGTGGCGATATCGCAGGCATGCAGCGCGATCATCACGTCCAGCCGGGCCGGGGTGTAGGAGCGCACATCGCCCTGATCGAACTTCAGCCCGGACATGCCATGTTTGGCCGCCGACGTGCTGCAGAGTTTGACCATATCGTCGCGCAGCTCGACGCCGGTGACCTGGGGCTGCTTGCCCTGGCTGGCCAGCCAGTCGTGCATCGCAAAGGTCAGATAGCCCTTGCCCGAGCCGAAATCGGCCACATGGACATCGGGGCTGTCGGCCAAGGGGCTGCTCTTCAGCGCGGCGCTCATCACCTCGATGAATTTGTTGATCTGCTTCCACTTGCGCGACATCGCCGGCACCAGCTGGCGCTCGCCTTTGACTTCGTGGGTGACGCCGAGGTCCACCCAGAAGGGCTTGTCGAGCTCGAGATAGCGCTGCTTTTCCTTGTCGTGGCCGGCCGATGCCACCTCGGCGGTGGTGTCCACCTTGCCGACCCGCAGGCTGGGCTTGCCCTTGCGGCTGAAGGCCAGCTGGATCTCCTGGCCCTGGGTCAGCAGATGGGCGTTCTGGAACTGGCTGCCCAGCAGGCCGGCGATCAGATCCAGGCCCTCGTTCAGGCCATGGTTCTTCGTGATGTCCTTGGTCCGGTGGCGCCACAGAAAGGACAGCTGACGCTCGCCGCGCAGCAGCAGCTCGCGCACCGTCAGACGCTCGAGCGTCTCGTCGTCACCGCTGTACTTGCTCAGCAGCAGCTTGACGAAGCGGCCCTCGACCAGGGCCGTCTTCAGCAGCACGGCGAAGCGCTGCGCGGCATCGACGGCCGGCGGCGGGGTGATCAGGTCGGTAAACATCGAGGAGCCACGAGCGGAAAGCCCGATTGTCCGTCATCGAGCCCACGCTAGCATCGGCGCATGAAAGCTTACAGCCTCGTCGCAACTCTGCTGGTACTGCTGCTGTTGCCGCTGGCGGCGGCCGCACAGCCGGCCATCGAACGCAACAGCCTGGGCATGGCCTTCGTCAGGCTGCCGGCCGGCGAATTCCTGATGGGCAGCGAGGAAAACCCCGCCATGCTGGCGCAGGCCTACCCCGCCCTGCCCCGCGAGCGTTTCGACATGCTGCAGGACGAGGGCCCTATCCACCCGGTGCGCATCAGCAAGCCCTTCTGGATGGGCCAGCACGAGCTGACGGTCGGCCAGTTCCGCCGCTTTGTCGACGCCTCGGGCTACCGACCCGAATCGGAGGCCGATGGCACCGGCGGTTATGGCTGGCGCGCCGACTACGACCCGGCGAGCAGCCAGCGCGGCGATGCCTTCGAGGGGCGTGACCGTCGCTACTCCTGGCGCAATCCCGGCTTTGCCCAGAACGACGATCACCCGGTCACCAATGTCACCTGGAACGACGCGCAGGCGCTGGCGGCCTGGCTCACCAAGACCGAGGGCCGGCGCTACCGCCTGCCCACCGAGGCCGAATGGGAGTACGCCTGCCGAGCCGGCACCCGCACCCGCTACTCATCGGGCGACGATCCGCAAAGCCTCTTGAAGGCCGCCAACACCTTCGACGCCGACAGCGCCAGGCACTGGCCGCGCTGGCAAGACATGGCCCTGAAGGGCAGCGACGGTTTTCCTTTCACCGCCCCGGTCGGCAGCTTTGCGCCCAACGCCTGGGGGCTTCATGACATGCACGGCAATGTCTGGGAGTGGGTGGCGGATTGGCATGAGGACGACTACTACGCGCGCTCGCCGCTGGTGGACCCGCAAGGTCCGGACAAGCCGGCCGACGGCGGCGTCAAGGTGCGGCGCGGCGGTTCCTGGCACACCTGGGCCTTCTATGCCCGCGCGTCCTACCGCAACTGGAACGCGCCCGACACCCGCTACACCCTGGTCGGCATCCGCCTCGTCAGAGAGGACTAGGCGTAGCTCGCCAACTCGCGGTACTCCGGCGAGTCCAGATGCGGCAGATGGTTGAAGCTCTGCAGCAGGTGGCGCTTGGGGTTGAAGCTGAACTCGCTCACCGCGCTGTTGCGGATGCGCAGGTTCAGCTCGATGCTGGTCTCGGCGCTGGTGCCCAGCACCTGGCCCACGGCCGTCGCGATCGGCCCGCCGCTGGAGACGATCAGCACCTCGCCCTCGCAGTGCTGCCGCACATGCGCCAGCGCGCCCGCCACGCCGGCCGCGAAGTCCGCATAGCTGGGCATGCCCGCAGGCCGGGTCTCGCCGCGCATCCAGGCCTGCAGGCCACTGCGCAGCAGCCGGAAGTGGTGGCGCACCATCTCGGCGTCGACCGGCCTGGGCAGCGGTTCGGGATGGATCGCGTGGATCACCGCCTCGCTGTCGTACTCGTTCAGGCCGGGCCAGATCAGGGGCTCGGGCGCCGCGCCCAGGCCCTCGGCGATGGCTGCTAAAGACTGGGCATGGCGTTTCAGCGAGCCGGTCAGCACCGCATCGAAGCGCTGGCCGCGCTCCCGCCAGTACTCGCCCAGCAGGCGGCACTGGCGGGTGCCCAGCTCGCTCAGCTGGTCATAGTCGGCGGCACCGAAACTGGCCTGGCCGTGGCGCACAAGATGAAGCGTTCCCATGCGCCGCATCATCGGCTGGCAGCCGGATTCGGGCTGTCGCCCGGGCGACCCGCGGCCTTCGGTTAAAATGCTGGGCTTGATTCGTCTTGGCGCGCCCTTTCGGCCCCCGCCAGTCTTTTTTCCAACGGAGCCATCATGGGCAACAAGATCAAAACCGAAGCCGATCGTCGCGCCACCCCGCGTCCCGCCGGCCTGACCGCTTTCACCCACGGCCGTGGCCAGAAGTCCAGCCTGGAGCGTGGTTCGCACACCCGCAGCAAGAAGAATCCGGGCAAGCGCCCTCACAGCGGCTGACCCCTCGCCCAGGGGTACCTGGTCGGTCCCCCGAGGGGACGCCGATCATTGCCGGGCTTGCCCGCCAATGACATCGGCTCAAGTCAAGCTTGGGGCGGCCCGGCGCTTGACTTGAGGCCAAGACCGAATACACAGGCTCGGCTTCATGCCGGGCCTGTTTCGCTTTGACTCTTGCTTGATCGCTCAACATGATCCGCATCACCGAACTCCGTCTGCCGCTCAACCATGCCGAGCATGAGTTGCGCCCCGCCATCGTTGCCCGTTTGGGGCTGGACGACAGCCAGCTGCTGAACTTCACGGTCTTCAAGCGCAGCTACGACGCGCGCAAGAAGGCGGCCATCGTGCTGATCTATACGGTGGACTGCGAGCTCGCTGACGAGGCCGGCGAGGCTGACGTCCTGGCCCGTTTTGCCGGCGACGCCCACATCAGGCCGACGCCGGACACCGGCTACCACTTCGTCGGCCAGGCGCCGGTGGATTTCTTCACCGCCGAGCGCAAGCGGCCGGTGGTGATCGGCTTCGGGCCCTGCGGCATCTTCGCCGCGCTGATACTGGCCCAGATGGGGCTGCGACCCATCGTGCTGGAGCGCGGCAAGTCGGTACGCGAGCGCACCAAGGACACCTGGGGCCTGTGGCGCGAGAGCCAGCTGCACCCCGAGTCGAATGTGCAGTTCGGCGAGGGCGGCGCCGGCACCTTCTCCGACGGCAAGCTGTGGAGCCAGATCTCGGACCCGCGCTTTCTGACCCGCAAGGTGCTGAGCGAGTTCGTCAAGGCCGGCGCGCCCGAAGAAATCCTCTATGTGAGCAAGCCGCATATCGGCACCTTCCGGCTGGTGTCGATGGTGATCAAGATGCGCGCCGAGATCGAGGCGCTGGGCGGCGAGATCCGCTTCGAGCAGAAGGTCACGGATGTGCTGATCGAGGATGGTCCCGATGGCAAGCACATCCGGGGATTGACACTGGAATCCGGCGAGCAGCTCGCCACCGACCACGTGGTGCTGGCGCTGGGCCATAGCGCGCGCGACAGCTTCACGATGCTGCACCAGCGCGGCGTCTTCATGGAAGCCAAGCCCTTCTCTATCGGCTACCGCATCGAGCACCCGCAAAGCCTGATCGACGCGGCCCGCTTCGGCCCCAATGCCGGCAACGAGATCCTCGGCGCGGCCGACTACAAGCTGGTGCACCACGCCAAGAACGGCCGCTCGGTCTACAGCTTCTGTATGTGCCCCGGCGGCACCGTGGTGGCGGCGACCTCGGAGCCGATGCGCGTGGTCACCAACGGCATGAGCCAGTACTCGCGCAACGAGCGCAATGCCAATGCCGGTATCGTCGTCGGCATTTCGCCGCAGGACTACCGGCAGGACGGCAAGAGCGAGGGCCCGGTCAGCCCGCTGGACGGCATGGCCTTCCAGCGCATCTGGGAGAGCCGCGCCTATGAGCTGGGCGAAGGCGCCTACAGGGCGCCCGGCGCCCTGGTCGGCGACTTCATCAAGCGCCAGCGCAGCAAGGTGCTGGGCAGCGTCGAACCCTCCTACAAGCCCGGCGTCACCTTGACCGATCTGCAGCAAAAAGGCTTCGGCAGCCTGCCCGACTATTGCCTGGACGCGATCCGCGAGGCCCTGCCGGCCTTCGAGCGCCAGATCAAGGGCTTCAGCATGGCCGACGCGGTGCTGACCGGCGTCGAGACCCGCACCTCCTCGCCGCTGCGCATCACCCGCGGCCGCGACTACCAGAGCCTCAACGTCAAGGGCCTGTACCCGGCCGGCGAAGGCGCCGGCTATGCCGGTGGCATCATGTCGGCCGGCGTCGACGGCATCGAGGTGGCTGAGGCGCTGGGTCGCAGCCTGCTGGGCCAAGTAGGCGACGGCCTGCCACGAGCTACTTGAGCAGGGCAACAGCCAAGGCAGCCATCGCCGCGATCACCGCACCGGCGGCCAGGATCTTGGTTATCTGCGCGTCCTTGACGAATTTCTGCAGCGCCTCCGAAACATGCGCCTGTCCGGCCTGCAGAACCTGCTGCTGCTGTTGCAGGGCCTCAAGCCCGCCCTTCTCGGCGAGTTGCTGCTCGTCGAATGCGGCAACGAGCTTTTCCAGTTGCTCTGCCAACAGGCGAATTGAGGCCCCGTTCTTCTCGACGGCAACTTGCAACTCGACAATCTGCTTGGCCTGGGTCTTGTCATCCGCCCCCTCAGCCTCGGACGACTTGGTCAACATCGGCGCAGCCGCACCGAGGATCGGGGCGATGTAGGGGAGGATGATCTTAATCATGGGCAGGTAGGACATGACGTTCAGTGCTTGAGTTGTTGAAAAAATGCGGAGACGGCCTCGAACTGATTCAAGGCAAGCCAGCCCAGCAGCGCCACCAGGATGATGGCCGCGTGCATGCCCAGGCCTTTAGGACGCAGGATCTCCAAGTAGGTGGCGCCAACCACGACCGAATTGCGCGTCAGGTCGGGCGCAGAGAAGTACTTTTTCCCGACGCGAAACACCATCACGGCCAAGTAGCCTGCCGCGATCGAGAACATCACTGTGCGGTAGACGTCCAGCGCATCCAGAGAACCTCCAAAGTGTTTCTTGGTCAGCAGCGAGACCAAGCTCACCGCAATTGCGGCGACCACGCCCACCGAGGCATTGCGCACGGCCGTCTTCTTCTGAATCTCGGCAGCATCCCTTAGCTTTCCCGTGAACTCGGCGAGCTTGTAGGTGAGCAGTTCGGACGTCTCGTGCTTGGCCTTTTCGATGCGCTGATCCAGCGTGGTGCCGAACTCCTGGGCAGCAAGGCGCACCAGATCCTGCATGTCCTCCTTGGTGAGGCGCCGCTGCTCGCCGATCTCGCGCGCCGCCGTCTTCACCACCTCGGACAGCTTATCCGCCGCGTGGTCGATCTCTTCCTTCATCCAGTTCGCCATGACATTCCCCCCCCGCGCATCGGGTAGGGACGCCGATGTGTGAAGGGGCTTCCTCCCCTTTGCTATGTCTTGAGTGCGAGACTTTAAGTCTGGCCCGCTGCGGCTATCGCAGCAAAACCGCCGCGATCCGGTAAATGTGCGCAGGTGACACATGCTTCGCCATGGCCGACACAGAAGGTACAGACTCAGCGCTACGCACCGAAACACTGGCTCACAGGATGCGAGGCCTAGCTATCGTCCCTGATGCTCTATGCTGTTGTCAGATTCAACTTGGGAGTATGGCCTTGGGCTTTGGCCACAGCACACCGATCCTGCGCATCTTCGACGAGGCCAAGGCTCGGGCCTTCTATATTGACTTTCTCGGCTTCAGCATCGACTGGGAGCATCGCTTCGCCGACGGCCTGCCGCTATACCTGCAGCTCTCCAAGGGCGACTGCCTGCTGCATCTGTCCGAGCACCATGGCGACTGCAGCCCCGGTGCCAGGGTGCGCATCGAGACAGACGAATTGGACACCTATCAACAACAGCTGATCGCCAGCGGCTATGCCTATATGCGGCCTGGCATCGAGACCCAGCCCTGGGCACGAGAAATGACCGTGATCGATCCCTTCGGCAACCGGCTGGTGTTCTTCGAGGACAGCGAGGCCGATTGAGGATGTCGCAAAGACTGGCCACGCGGACTCAGGCGAGTCGCTTGCTGCTGCGGCCCGTTGCTGGCTTGGCTGCCGTCTCTGTTTTCTCGGCCAGCCGACCCGTCACGTACTTGTGCACGATGCTCGCGATCAGCGTTTGGTAGGGAACACCTTCCTGCAGGGCTCGAACCTGCAGATCACTTAGGTCCCCGGACGAGAGGCGGATATTCACCCGCTTGTCCTTGATCGCCGTGGCGCGAGCCGCTGCCTTGAAACGCGCCAGCTCCGACTTGGTCGCCACCGACGTGAGCTTGCCTTGCTCGAAAGCACTCAGCACGTCCAGTTCTTCCGGGTCAAGATGATTCATCGTTCTCGTCCTTCAAAAGATAGTCCCTTGAGGCCTTGCGACTGGGAATGATCGTCTTCAGGAAGTAGTACTCATCTTCCTCGACGAACGGAACCAAGTGGGCATAGCCATCGAAGGCAACAACCAAGACCCGCTGTCTCGGGTACTTCGCCGGATTTGGATGCGTCAGGATGTCCAGCAGGCCATCGCCCTCCATCGCCACCACCACCCGCTCGAATGAGAGTCCGCGCTCGGACTTGAGCTGCTCATTCTTCACCGCACTCCACCGGTAGGGCTTCATGCGGTGATTCTCTCGCCGGCGTGTGCCTTTTGTACGCAGCCTCCGAGACGCGGCGCCCCTCAGCGCCCCGCCTCCAGCCCCCTGACCCGCCCCATCGCCATCGCCGCCGCTGCGGTGCGGGTTTCGACGCCCAGCTTCTCGAACACATGCTCCAGGTGCTTTTGCACCGTGCGCGGGCTGGAGCCGAGGATGTCGCCGATGTCGGCATTGGTCTTGCCCTTGACCACCCAGTACAGCACCTCGGCCTCGCGGGCGGTCAGCTTGAAGCCGTGGATCAGACCGTCCATCAGCGCCGCGTCATCGGCCTCGCGCATCACGATCAGCCACTGGCCCTCGCCCAGCGCATCGGGGTCGACCGCATGCAAGGTGAAGGACAGGCGCTTGGCGCCGCGCGTGGCCAGCGCCGCGCCGGTAGCAGGCGGGGCATCGGCGCGCGGCTGCGGCAGCACGGTCAGCACCGAGGGCTCGGCGCCGGCACGGCGGCGCAGCGATTCGCGGTGCAGCCAGACCAGCACCTCGGGCGGCAGCCGGCCGCGCTCGAAATGGCCGCCGGTAAAGTAATCGGCCATCAGCGAGCGCGCCAGCGCGGTCTGCCAGACGCAGCGGCCGTCGGCCTCGTGCACCGCCATGCTGGCGTGGCCGAAGGCATCCAGCGCATTGCGGGCCTGGCGCTGGGCGCGGGCACTGCGCAGATGGGCGGCGATGCGGGCCAGCACCTCGCGCGGGCGGATCGGCTTGGTCACATAGTCGACGCCGCCGGCCGCGAATGCGGCCTCGACATGCTCGGTGTCGGACAGGCCAGTCATGAAGATGATGGGGGCGGCGGCGGTGGCCGGGTCGCGTTTAAGCCGGCGCGCCACCTCGAAGCCGTCCAGGCCCGGCATCATCGCGTCCAGCACGACGACATCGGGCGGCATCAGCGCAGCGCTCTCCAGCGCCGCCGCGCCGCTGAAGGCAACCAGCACCGTGTAGCCGGACTCGTCCAGCGCGTCATGCAGCAGCGCCAGGTTGTCGGGCACGTCGTCGACGATCAGCACCCGCTCGGCATGGCTGGCCACCGGCGGGCTGCTGGGCAAGGCCGCATCGATCTCTTCGTGGTGCGTGGGGAGGGTGGTGGCGTTCATGCTGGGTCCTTAGCCTGCAAGGCGCGTGCCACCAGCCGGCTCATCGCCTGCAGCTCGAACTGGCGAGCCATCGCGCGCAGCTGGGTGACGAAATCGCTGCAAGACTGATCCTCGCCGGCGATCCGGTCAAGCTGCTGATAGATGCCCTTGACATGGCCCTGGCTGAGCTGCTGCTGCAGGCGCTGCAAGGCTTCGCGCGAGGGCAGCTTCAACGGCGCCTTGTTCGCGTCAGCAGCTTGGACCGGATCGCGCAGCCGCCAGTCCAGGTTCAGCCGCCGCCCCAGCCAGTCCAGCAGATCGTCCACGCGCACCGGCTTGACGATGAAGTCACGCTCGCTGACACCGAGGCCGTTATCCAGGCCCCGATCAAAGGCATTGGCCGAGATGATGACGGCCGGCGCCTCGCTCAAGCCGCGCACCCGGATCTCGGCCAAGGTCTGCCAGCCGTCCAGGCCCGGCATCGCCAGGTCCAGCAGCAGGGCCTCGGGCTGCCAGCCGGGGATCAGCGCCATCGCCTCGATGCCGCTGGCCGCCATCCGCAGCTCAAAGCCCAGCGGCTCCAGGATGGCGCGCAGGAGATTGCGGTCGGCCTCCTCGTTGTCGACCACCAGCAGGCGCCGCGCTGGCCCCTCGAAACCGATGCGCGCCGCGCGCCGCGCCTGCGCCGCCATCGCGCCGGCATGCAGGCTGGGCAGGAAGAGGCGCAGCTCGAAGCGCGTGCCGTGTTTTCCTGTGAATCCCGGCGTGCTGGCCACCTTCAGCTCGCCGCCCATCAGATCGGTCAGCATCTTCGCGATGGTCAGCCCCAGGCCGGTGCCTGACCCCGAACCCACGGCGGCCGCACCGCGCTCGAAGGGCTCGAACACCCGCTCCAGCTCCTCGGCGCTCATACCGGGGCCGCTGTCCTCGATCTCGAAGCGCGCCATCTCGCGGGCGTAGTGCAGCCGCAGCGTGACTTTGCCTTCCGGCGTGAATTTGATGGCGTTGCCGAGGATGTTGATCAGGATCTGCTGCACCCGCTTGCCGTCGGCGCGCACCCAGTCCGGCAGGCTGGGAGGCGGGGTGTAGATAAAGTCCAGACCCTTGGCGGCGGCCTGCAGCGACAGCAGATGAACCAGATCATTGATGGCCTGACCGAAAGCCCAGGGCCCGGGCTCCAGCTTGAAGCGGCCCGCCTCGATGCGGGCCAGGTCCAGGCTGCCCTCAATCAGCGACAGCAAGTGCTCGCCGCCGCGCCGTATCACCGTGATGGCCTGCTTGCGGTGGGCGGGCATGCGCTCGTCCTCGTCGAGGATTTGCGCATAGCCGAGGATGGAGTTCAGCGGCGTGCGCAGCTCGTGGCTGATATTGGTGATGTAGCGGGTCTTGGCCTCGTTGGCCGCGTCGGCCTGGACCTTGGCCTGCTGCAGCTGGGCATCGGTCTGGCGGTGCGACTCGATCTCGGCATGCAGGGCCTGGCTCTGGCGGCGCGACTCCTCCTGCGCGACCTGGCGGCTCTTGTGTGTCAGCACCAGCCACCAGCCGATCACGCCGGACAGCAGCAGGAGCGCCACCAGGGCCTTCGCATAGGACGCCCGCAGATGGGGCGCCATCTGTTCGGCCGCCGCGCCCAGCCGCCCCAGCTCATGCTGGTAGAGCAGGCCGAACAGCAGCACGAGCACCGGCAGCACCAGGGCCATCAGACCCAGAGACTGGGTCAGGCCGCTGTCCAGCAGGGGCCAGACCTTGCGGGGGAGCAGCTTTTGCAGGAGCGCACGGGCCTGTGTCGCCAAGCGGGCGTCTGGCTTGCAAAGGTCATCGCAGCGGGCGTCCAGCGAGCAGCACAGCGAGCAGATCGGGCCCTGATAGGCGGGGCAATGCGCCATGTCCGGCCCCTCGTAGGCGCGCTCGCAGATCACGCAGTGCTGCAGGCGTTTGTAGGCACCGCCCTCCCCGCCCTCCTTGCTCTGGCGTGCAATGTAGTAGCGCCCGCCAGTGGCCCAGGCGATCAGCGGCGAGCAGACCATGGCCGTCACCAGCGCGATCAGCGCCGAAAAGGCCTGGGCCATAGTCCCGAACAGGCCCAGATGGGCGGCGATGGACAGCAGCGAGGCCATCGCCATCGCGCCGACGCCGACCGGATTGATGTCATAGAGATGGGCACGCTTGAACTCGATGCCCGGTGGCGACAGCCCCAGCGGCTTGTTGATCACCAGATCGGCCACCACGGTCATGATCCAGGCGATCGCGATATTGGCGTACAGGCCCAGCACCCGGTCCAGCGCCTGGAACAGCTCCATCTCCATCAGGATCAGCGCGATCAAGGTGTTGAACACCACCCAGACCACGCGGCCCGGGTGGCTGTGCGTCAGCCGGGCGAAGAAATTGCTCCAGGCGAGAGACCCCGCATAGGCATTCGTCACATTGATCTTCAGCTGCGAGACGATCACCAGCAGCGCGGTCGCCGCGACCGCCAGGCCGGGCCGGCTGAACACCGTGTCATAGGCGACCAGATACATCTGGTTCGGATCCACCGCCCGCTCCGTCGGCACCATCAGCCGCATCGCCAGATAGGCCAGGAGCGCACCGCCCAGCATCTTGGCCACACCCAGCACCACCCAGCCCGGGCCGCCGACAAAGACCGCCGCCCACCAGCGCCAGCGCCTCTTCGGATTCGCATCGGGCTCGGGCATGAAGCGCAGATAGTCGGCCTGCTCGCCCATCTGCGTGATCAACGCGATGCCCACCGTCATCGCCGCGCCGAACAGCGGCAGGCTGAACTCGCCGCCCCGACCGTCGGCGCCGGCATAGCTTTGCAGCTGGCCGGGCAGCTCCGGATAGCGGATGAAGACATAGACATAAGGGACGATCAGCAGCACAAGCCACAGCGGCTGGGTCCAGACCTGCAGCCGCGCGATGGCCGTCACGCCGTGCGTCACCAGCGGCAGCACCACCAGCGCGCAGATCAGATAGCCCCAGGCCGGCGGGATGTCGAAGGCCAGCTCCAGCGCATAGGCCATGATGGCCGCCTCCAGCGCAAAGAAGATGAAGGTGAAGCTGGCGTAGATCAGGCTGGTCAGCGTCGAGCCGATATAGCCGAAGCCGGCACCCCGGGTCAGCAGGTCCATGTCCACGCCGTAGCGGGCCGCATAGACGCTGATCGGCCAGCCGGCCAAGAGAATGATCAGCCCGGTGGCCAGGATGGCCCAGAAGGCATTGGCAAAACCGTACTCCACCAGCAGGGTCGCCCCGACCGCCTCCAGCACCAGAAAGGAGGCCGCGCCAAAAGCCGTGTTCGCTACCCGGGTGCCGGACCAGCGCCGGAAGCTGTGCGGCGTGAAGCGCAGCGCATAGTCCTCCAAGGTCTCGCTGGCCACCCAGGCGTTGTAATCGCGACGTATCTTGATGACGCGCTGGACGGGTTCGGCGGTCTGGACGGAGGGCGGCGCGACGGGCATGCTTCTCCCTTATCAAGACCCATGCCCAGGACGGCGTCCTGGCATAGCTCCTGCAACAGCATCCCCCATGGAACTGACGCCGCGAGTTCAGCCGCAGGCTGCAGGTGCTGACTAACAAGGAATGAGCGTAGCGAATGGAACTGACTCCACGTGAGAAAGACAAGCTGTTGATCTTCACCGCCGCACTGCTGGCCGAGCGCCGCAAGGCCCGTGGCCTGAAGCTCAACTACCCCGAGGCGGTGGCCCTGATCAGCGCCGCCATCATGGAAGGCGCGCGCGACGGCAAGAGCGTTGCCGAGTTGATGAGCGAGGGCAAGACCGTGCTGGCGCGCACCGATGTGATGGACGGCATCGCCGAGATGATTCCCGAGATCCAGATCGAGGCCACCTTCCCCGACGGCACCAAATTGGTGACCGTGCACCAACCCATTGCCTGAACGACGCACCAAGATGAATAGCAAGCAAGTCCTGACCCTCACCGCCGGCCTCGCTCTCAGCGGTCTGGCCTTCGCCCATGTGGGCCATCACGATATCGGCCACCACGGCTTCGCCGAGGGCTTCAGCCACCCCTTCACCGGCCTGGACCATCTGGCCGCGATGCTGGCCGTCGGCATCTGGAGCGCCGGCACGCCGCGCCGCCAGTGGTTGGCGCCGCTGGTTTTTACAATGATGCTGCTGGCCGGTGCGCTGCTGGCGCAGAGCGGCCTGCACTTCCCGGCCGTCGAGCCGATGATCGCCGGTTCCTTGCTGGTGGTCGGTGCCTTGCTGATGTCGCCGAAGCAGTTGCCGGTCGCTGCGGCCGCCTTGGCGATGGGCGGCTTCGCGCTCTTCCATGGTGCGGCCCATGGCCAGGAGCTGAGCGGCACGGGCGCGCTGGCCGGCATGGTGCTGGGCACGGCCCTGCTGCATGGCCTGGGCATCGCGCTGGGCCTGGCGCTGCGCAAGGGCTCGCTGTGGCTCCCGCGCCTGTCGGGCGCTGCGGTGGCGCTGTTTGGCATGGGCTTGCTGGCATGAGCCGCGCCGCGCCGGGCCGCCCCAAGCAAGCGGCCGTCCCCCCGGGGGACCGGCTGGGGTACTCCACAGACGAGGGGCAGACATGAATCCGGGCGAATTGCTGATTGACGATGAGAACGCCGTCCATGTTCTCAACCCTGGCCGGCGCACGCTGGCCCTGGTGGTGGAGAACGCCGGCGACCGGCCGATCCAGGTCGGCTCGCACTACCACTTTGCCGAGACCAATGCAGCGCTGCGCTTCGACCGCGCGGCCGCGCGCGGCATGCGGCTGAACATCGCCTCCGGCACCGCCGTGCGCTTCGAGCCCGGCCAGCAGCGCAGCGTCGAGCTGGTCGACTATGCCGGCGACCGCCAGGTCTGGGGCTTTCGCGGTCTGGTCCAGGGGGCGCTGTGAACACGCTGACCCTGTTCATGACGGCCTTTGGCCTGGGCCTGGTCTTCAATGCCGCGCCCGGTGCGGTGTTCGCCGAGACCGTGCGTCAAGGCCTGCGCGGCGGCTACCGGCCGGCACTGGCGGTGCAGCTGGGCTCCCTGGTCGGCGATGCCAGCTGGGCGCTGGCGGGCCTGGCCGGCATCGGCTTCGCCTTGCAGTGGGAGGTCTTGCGCTGGCCGGTCGGCCTGGCCGGCGCGGCCTATCTGGGCTATCTGTCCTGGGACAGCTGGCGCGCCGCGCGCACCGTCCATGAACTGGGTGTCGACGCGGCGGCGGGCCACGCGGCCAGGCCGCTGCGCGCCGGCATGCTGCTGTCGCTGACCAATCCGCAGAACCTGGCCTACTGGGCGGCGATGGGCAGCGCGATGGGCGCGATCGGCCTGGCCGAACCGAGGCCGGCCGACTACGGCCTGTTCTTCGCCGGCTTCATGGCCGCCTCGCTGGCCTGGGCCTTCATCTGCGCGGCCCTGGTGGACCGCTTGTTCAGGCGCGTCGGCGCGCGCTGGGCCCGTTTCACCTACCGGCTCTGCGCCGCCGCGCTGCTGGCCATGGCCCTGGGCACGCTGCGCGACCTGGCCTCGCAGACCCCCACCCGCATCGACACCCACAAGGAACCCGTTCTATGGCCCAGATAGGACGACGCGCCTACGCCGAGATGTTCGGCCCCACCCTCGGCGATCGGGTACGGCTGGCCGACACCGCGCTGATCATCGAGGTCGAGCAAGACCTGACCCTGGGCGCTGGAGGCTATGGCGAAGAGGTCAAATTCGGCGGTGGCAAGACCATACGCGACGGCATGGGCCAGTCGCAGCGCGCCAACGGCCCCGGCCCCGGCGACGCGATGGACTGCGTGATCACCAATGCGCTGATCGTCGACCATTGGGGCATCATCAAGGCCGATATCGGTCTGCGCGGCAAGCGGATTGCCGCCATCGGCAAGGCCGGCAACCCGGACGTGCAGCCGGGTGTCGATATCGTCATCGGCCCCGGCACCGAAATCATCGCAGCCGAAGGGCTCATCGTCACGGCCGGCGCGGTCGACACCCATATCCACTTCATCTGCCCCCAGCAGGTCGAGGAGGCGCTGATGAGCGGCGTCACGACCATGATGGGCGGCGGCACCGGCCCGGCCACCGGCACGCTGGCGACCACCTGCACACCCGGGCCGGAGAACCTCAAGCGCATGCTGCTGGCGGCCGATGCCTTCCCTATGAATCTGGGCTTTCTCGGCAAGGGCAATGCCAGCCGGCCGGAGGCGCTGCGCCAGCAGATCGAGGCCGGCGCGATCGGCCTGAAGCTGCACGAGGACTGGGGCACGACGCCGGCGGCGATCGACTGCTGCCTGTCGGTGGCCGACGAGTTCGACGTGCAGGTCTCTATCCACAGCGACACGCTCAACGAGAGCGGCTTCGTCGAGGACACGATGGCCGCGACCAAGGGCCGCACCTTGTGTGCCTTCCACACCGAGGGCGCCGGCGGCGGCCATGCGCCGGACATCATGCGGGTCGTGGGCGAGAACAACTTCCTGCCCTCCTCGACCAATCCCACGATGCCCTACACCGTCAACACGGTGGACGAGCATCTGGACATGCTGATGGTCTGCCACCATCTGGACGCCAGCGTGGCCGAAGACCTGGCCTTCGCCGAGAGCCGCATCCGCCGCGAGACCATCGCGGCGGAGGATGTGCTGCACGATCTGGGTGCGATCTCGATGTTCTCGTCCGACTCCCAGGCCATGGGCCGGGTCGGCGAGATGGTGATGCGCTGCTGGCAGACCGCGCACAAGATGAAGCTGCAGCGCGGCCCGCTGGCGGGCGACACGGAGCGCAACGACAACACGCGCGTCAAGCGCTATATCGCCAAGCTGACGATCAACCCGGCGCTCTCGCACGGCGCGGCGCACGAGATCGGCTCGGTTGAAGTGGGCAAATGGGCCGACCTGGTGTTCTGGCGGCCGGCCTTCTTCGGCGTCAAGCCCAGCCTGATCGTCAAGGGCGGCTTTATCGCGGCTGCCGCGATGGGCGACCCGAACGCCAGCATCCCGACACCGCAGCCGGTGCACTACCGGCCGATGTTCGGCAGCTTCGGCGGCGCGGTCGCGCAGGGCTCGCTGACCTTCGTCTCGCAGAGCGCGCTGGACTCGGGCGTGGCCGCCGGCTACGGCTTGAAGAAGACCCTGAGCGCCGTGCGTGGCTGCCGCACGGTCAGGAAGACCGATATGGTGCACAACGCCTATCTGCCCAAGATGCAGATCGACGCCCAGACCTATGAGGTGCGGGCCGACGGCCAACTGCTCACGTGCGAGCCGGCGCGCGAGCTGCCGATGGCGCAGCGCTACTTTCTGTTCTAGCGCCGCCGGTGCTGGCGAGCACGACGGCCGCCAGCACGCAGGCCAGGCCCGCCCATTGCCAGGGCTGCACCGCCTCGCCCAGCAAAAGCGCCGACAGCAGCAGGGCCGAGACCGGCAGCCAGGCCGTGGCCAGCGAGGCACGGACGCCGCTGGTGCGCGCGCTGCCCGCATACCAGAGCACAAAGCCGCCCACCGTCGGCAGCCAGGCGTAGTAGGCAATGCCCATCAGCGCCGCCGGACTCAGGGTCGAGGGCGTGCTGCGGGCCAGGTAGCAGGCCGGCAGCACCGACAGCAGCAGGCCGCCCGCGCACATCAGCGTCGACAGCAGCAGCGGCGGCAGCGGCTGGCGCAGCCGCTTGGTGCCGAGAATGAAGACCGCCTCGCAGGCGATCGCCGCCAGCACCGCGGCAATGCCCAGCAGCCGGGTCGGCGTGGCTGCGGCCGAGTCGGGCGCCAGCGCCAGGGCCATCACGCCCAGCGTCGCCAGCGCGATCGCGCCCAGCAGGCGCAGCCCGGGCCGCTCGCCCAGCATCAGCACGGCCAGCAGCGCCGCCATCGCCGGCAGCGTGCCGGCCACCACGCCGGCATCGGCCGCGCTGGACCACATCACCCCCTGGATCAGCAGCACCGTGTAGCCGACGCTGCCGGCCGCCGCCTGCACCAGCAAGAGCAGCGCGTCGTGGCGGGACAGCCGCGGCATCACGCAGCCGGAGCGCCAGGCCAGCCAGACGAACACCGGCAGCGCCATCGCGTGGCGCAGCGCGGTGGCCAGAAAGGGCTCGATGTCCGCGCCGATGATCTTGCTGACCGCCACCGTGCTGCCCACCAGCAGCATCGCCAGGCTGCACAGCAGCTGGCCCTTCAACGCATCCGACATGCGAGACCCCATCAAGACAAGAAGAAGGCTCGCAGTCTGGCCACGCCGGGCGGCCCGGTCTTGAACGCTATTGCGGCCGCCAGGCCCCGGGCGTGAGGCCGAAGTGGCGGGCAAACACCCGTGTCATATGGCTCTGATCGGCAAAGCCGGCGGCCGCGGCGGCATCGGCCAGCGCGCTGCCGGAGGCGATCAGGCGCCGTGCCCGCTCGGCCCGCAGCTGCAGCAGCCAGGCATGGGGTGGCAGGCCATGGACCGCCTCGAAACGGCGCAGCAGCTGGTATCTGCTCAGGCCCAGCGGCGCGGCCAGCTCGGCCAGACTGGGCACCACCGCGCCGGCATCGGCGTCGGCCAGGCGCTCGCGCACCTCCGCCATCTCGGCCGCCATGCCAGCCACCTTCTCGGCAGGCCGTGGCGCCGCCGTCGAATAGCGCTCCAGCAGCAGGCCCAGCACCCGCAGCAGGGCCTGCTCGCAGGCCAGGGCGGCCAGTGCGGTCGGCCCGGCCTGCCAGGCGTCGAGCCGCGCGAACAGCCGCGCCAGCACCAGCCGCAGGCGGGCATCGGCGATCACCGGCCGGGTCAGCTCGGCGGTGCCCGAGCCCGCAGCCTCGCCCATGGCCGCGACCACCTCGGGGTCCAGGTAGAGCATGCGCCAGCGCCGCGAGTCGCTGCCCAGCGGGCGGCCGTCATGCACCTCGCCGGGGTTGCTGGTGATCAGCTCGCCGGCAAAGGCGTCGACGCTGCCGCGCCCGCTGGCCGAGCGCTGCGCGCCCTGCAGCAGCAGGCCCAGGCCGTAGCTGTCGTGCCAATGGCGGCCGAAGTGGCGGCCGCTGTCGATCAGGCTGCCATACACGCCGGACCAGGGCGTGGCCAGAACGCGGGATCGGTGCGCGGGCGTGGGCGAGGAAGAGGCCATGGCCGGCATTGTGCCCAAGCCGGCTGGCGCCGGTTTGGGCTGTTTTTTCGGGCCAAGTCGCCCGAACACGGGGCCGGATTTGAGGCACCATGCGCGGGCGGCAGCTTGCCGTGGCGAAGCTCGGAAAGGGCCCATGGATCGATTGGCCGAGCAAGTCGTGGCCTGGCATAACCGCCACCCGCTTGCCAAAAAGATCAGCATTTACGACGTCCACACCATAGGCGTGGTGGCCCTGCCCTTTATGCGCAGCGGCCGCCCGGCCGCGCCTGTGGAGCCGATCGAGCCGGTAATGACCGAGGAGCTCACCGAGCCGGCCGCAGCGCCGCCCCCGGCCGAGCCTTTCCCCAAAAAGCCCTGGTGGCAAGCCCTGACCCCGCTGCTGGCCCGCCTAGGCCTGGTCCGCAGTGCCGACGCGGCCTGGCCGCTGTTCAGCGAGCGCTTCATCCACAACTTGTCGCCGCGCCGCGTGGCCGCCTTCGCGCTGCGCCACGGCCACGCCAACCCGCCCGGCGAACCCGACTGGCCGCAGCGTGAGGTCGCGATCGACGAGCGCCTGATGGCGCGCGGCGCGGCCCAGGCCGGCGGTGCCTGGCCTTACGAGCTCTATCTGATGAGCGCCG
>NZ_JAQOWX010000047.1:0-40644 GCF_028462495.1 Paucibacter sp. XJ19-41 | reverse complement strand
GTGGCCGGCGCGATGGTGCGGGCGCTGACCCAGCCGCGCGGCGCGGCCGGGTCGGTGGCGGCCGGCGGGCTCAGCGAGCGCGAGGCCGAGGTGCTGAGCCTGGTGGCAGACGGACTCAGCAATGCCCAGATCGCCGCGCGGCTGGCGCTGGCCGAGAAGACGGTGAAGAACCATGTCTCCAATCTGCTGGCCAAGCTGCAGCTGGAGGACCGCACCCAGGCCGCTGTCTATGCCTGGCGTGAAGGCCTGAAGGGCCCGCCACGCGGCTGAGAGGGCATCGCCGGCCCCCGTGGTTATCAGTGGAAACCCCAACCCACATGGCTGTCATCGCTTTGTGATTGATCAAATAATGTCGCTATGATCTGAAAATTGAAAATCCTTGATCAAATTCAGATCAGGGTCAGATTGATCAATCCCGGCCGTTCCGATGGCCAACCCACCCGGACGTTCGGCAGGCAGATGGCGACAACCGTCCCCGGCAATCCCTCGATGGCCCAGCGCAGTGCGCGGGCGATGCCGTCGCTGACGCGTTCGCATCAGCAGGTGGCCGAGTACGTGCTGGCCCATCCGCTGAAGGTCGCGACGATGCCCATCGACGAGCTGGCCGAGACCGTCGGCGTGTCGGTGGCCACCGCGAACCGTTTCGCGCGGGCACTGGCCTTCGAGGGCTATCCGCAGTTCCGGGCCGCGCTGGTGCTGGGCTTCGAGACCGCGCTGGCGCCGGTCGAGAAGCTGCGCAGCAGGCTGGAGAGCCCGGCCACCGTGGCCGATGTGTTCGACAGCGCGCTGGTCGATATGGCCGGCAATATCGAGGCCACACGGGCGGCCCTCGATGTGCAGAGCTGCACCCAGGCGGTCGATGCGATCCTGAAGGCGCGCCGCATCGCCATCGTCGGCTACGGCGCCAGCAGTTGGCTGGGCGGCCTGCTGCAGCGCAGCCTGGAGCTGTACTGCGACAACGTGCAGCTGCTGGCCAGCATCGAGAGCTCGTCCTATGNTGAAGGCGCGCCGCATCGCCATCGTCGGCTACGGCGCCAGCAGTTGGCTGGGCGGCCTGCTGCAGCGCAGCCTGGAGCTGTACTGCGACAACGTGCAGCTGCTGGCCAGCATCGAGAGCTCGTCCTATGCGGCGCGCCGGCTGGGCCGGCTGACGAGCGAGGACCTGGTGATCGCGATCAGCTTCCCGCGCTATTTTTCCGACACCGTGATGCTGGCCGGCCGGGTCCGCGCCGCTGGTGTGCCGCTGCTGGCGCTGACCGACAGCCCGGCCTCGCCGCTGGCGCCGCTGGCCTCGGTGGCCCTGTATGCCCAGACCCACAGCCAGTATTTCGCCAACTCCGAGGCCGGCGTGCTGGTGCTGATCGAGGCCTTGTGCAGCGCCGTCGCGCACAGCGCCAAGGGCTCGCTGCAGGCCGCCACCCAGCTGACCGAATCGGTGCTGCCCTGGCTGGAAGGCAGCCATGCAAGCAAGCTGCGCGCGACCGCCACCGCCCCCATCACGACAAAGAAGAAAGCCGCCAAGTGAGCACCGCATCCATGAGCCCGAAAGCCACCATCGCCATCCACGGCGGTGCCGGCACCCTGAGCCGCAGCAATATCAGTCCCGCACAAGAGGCGGCCTATCACGAGGCCCTGGCCACCATCCTGCGCGCCGGCCAGCAAGTGCTGGCCGAGGGCGGCACGGCGCTGGACGCGGTCAGTCTGGCGGTCGACCTGCTGGAAGATTGCCCGCTGTTCAACGCCGGCCACGGCGCGGTGTTCACCAGTGCCGAGACCCATGAGCTGGATGCCGCCGTGATGGATGGCGCCACGCTGAAAGCCGGCGCCATCGCCTGCGTCAGCCACATCAAGCGCCCGCTGCGCGCCGCCCGCGCGGTGATGGAGCACAGCGAGCATGTGCTGCTGGTCGGTGCCGGCGCCGAGGCCTTTGCCCAGGGCCTGGGCCTGGAGATGGTCAGCCCCGACTATTTCTCGACCGCCGCGCGCCGCGAGCAGTTGCACCGCGCGCAGGCCAGTTCGGTGACCGTGCTGGATCATGACGGTGCTGCGGACAGCGCGGCGCCGCTGGACGAGAGCCGCAAGTTCGGCACTGTCGGCGCCGTCGCCCTCGATGTGCACGGCAATCTGGCCGCCGCCACCTCGACCGGCGGCATGACCAACAAGCGGCCCGGCCGCGTCGGCGATTCGCCACTGATCGGCGCCGGCACCTATGCCGACAACCGCATGGCCGCCGTGTCTTGCACTGGCACCGGCGAGATGTTCATCCGCGCCGCTACCGCCTACGAGCTCTGCGCCCGCATGGCCTATGGCGGCCAGTCGCTGGAAGCAGCCGCGCAAGCCGCAGTGATGCAGTCGCTGTCGGCCATCGAAGGCCGTGGCGGCCTGATCGCCGTCGACGCCCAGGGCCATGTCAGCCTGCCTTTCAACACCGAGGGCATGTACCGCGGTCAGATGCGGGTCGGCGATGCCGAGCCGCAAACAGCGATCTTCCGCTGAACCTTCTCGAGTCAGTCTTCTGCTATGTCCACCTCCGTGCTCGAAGCCCCCGCCAAGTCCAGCGCCCTGATCCTGCCCGAGCAGCGCGTCGTCTCCGTCAACGACCTGTCGGTGCGCTTCTCGACCTCCGAGCGCACGGTGGATGCGGTCAAGAACCTCAGCTTCCATGTGGACCGCGGCGAGACCCTGGCCATCGTCGGCGAGTCGGGCTCGGGCAAGTCGGTCACCTCGCTGGCGCTGATGCGCCTGGTCGAGCATGGCGGTGGCCGCATCATCAACGGCAGCATGGCCTTCCGCCGCCGCAACGGTGAGATCCTGGATCTGGCGAGCGCGCGCGACGCGACGATGCGCAGCATCCGCGGCGCCGATATCGCGATGATCTTCCAGGAGCCGATGACCTCGCTGAACCCGGTGTTCACCGCCGGCGACCAGATCGCCGAGGCCATCCAGGAGCACCAGGGCAAGAGCGCCGCCGCCTCGCGCGCGGAGGCGCTGCGCATGCTGGAGCTGGTGCGCATTCCCGAGGCCCGCAATGTGCTGGACCGCTACCCGCACCAACTCTCTGGCGGCATGCGCCAGCGGGTGATGATCGCGATGGCGCTCTCCTGCAAGCCAGCGCTGCTGATCGCTGACGAGCCGACCACCGCGCTGGACGTGACCATCCAGGCGCAGATCCTGCAGCTGATCCGCGAGCTGCAGCAGGAAATGCAGATGGGCGTGGTCTTCATCACGCACGATATGGGTGTGGTGGCCGAGGTGGCCGATCGGGTGCTGGTGATGTACCGGGGCGACAAGGTCGAGGAGGGCGCCTCCGAGGCGCTGTTCGCCGCGCCGCAGCACCGCTACACCAAAGCCCTGCTGTCGGCCGTGCCGCGGCTGGGCGCGATGCAAGGGCTGGACCTGCCGCTGAAGTTCGAGCTCTTGCGCACCGATGACAGCGCGCCGGCCGAGCCGGCGCGGCCGCAGGACACGGTCAAGGCCGAGGCCGAGCCCATCCTGCGCGTCAAGAACCTCGTGACCCGCTTCGATATGCGCAGCGGCCTGATGAGCCGCGTGACCCGCCGTGTCCATGCGGTCGAGCAGGTCAGCTTCGAGCTGCGCCCCGGCGAGACCCTGGCCCTGGTCGGCGAGTCGGGCTGCGGCAAGTCGACCACCGGCCGCTCGCTGCTGCGCCTGGTCGAGAGCCAGAGCGGCGCGATCGAGTTCGGCGGCCAGAACATCCGCGAGCTGCCGACCGCCGCGTTGCAAACCCTGCGCCGCAATATCCAGTTCATCTTCCAGGATCCGTTCGCCTCGCTGGACCCGCGCGTCACGGTCGGCTTTTCGATCATGGAACCGCTGCTGGTGCACAAGATCGCCTCGGGCGCCGAGGCCCAGGCCCGGGTCGACTGGCTGATGCAGAAGGTCGGGCTGACGCCCGAGCAGGCGCAGCGCTACCCGCACGAGTTCTCCGGCGGCCAGCGCCAGCGCATCGCGATCGCGCGCGCGCTGGCGCTGAACCCCAAGGTCGTGATTGCCGACGAGGCGGTGTCGGCGCTGGACGTGTCCATCCAGGCGCAGATCGTCAATCTGATGCTGGATCTGCAGCGCGAGCTGGGCATCGCCTTCCTCTTCATCTCGCATGACATGGCCGTGGTCGAGCGGGTCAGTCACCGGGTCGCGGTGATGTATCTGGGCCAGATCGTCGAGATCGGGCCGCGCCGCGCGATCTTCGAGAACCCGCAGCATCCCTATACCCGCAAGCTGATGGCCGCCGTGCCGGTGGCCGACCCGACGCGGCGCAGCCGCAGCCGCGAGCTGCTCAGCGGCGAGATCCCCAGCCCGGTGCGCCAGGTCGGCGACGAGCCGGTGGTGGCGCCGCTGGTCGAGGTCTCGCCCGGCCATTTCGTCGCACGCCACAGCGTCGGCGTGTACTGAATCGAATCGACTTTCCTTCCCCTCTACCCCACAGGAGTCTTGCCTTGATGACGAATATCTCCCGTATGAGCGCGCTCGGCCGCTGCTTCCTCGCCGCCGGCCTGTTGAGCGCCGGCGCCTCGGCCCTGGCCGCCAAGGATGTGGTGCTGGCCATCGGCGGCCAGCCCGAGACCCTGGACCCCTACCAGACCAACACCACGCTGACCACGGCGGTCACCAAGTCCTTCTACCAAGGCCTGTTCGAATTCGACAAGGACCTGAAGGTGCGCAATGTGCTGGCGCTGAGCCACACCGTCTCCAAGGACGGTCTGGTCTATGAGTTCAAGCTGCGCCCCGGTGTCAAGTTCCACGACGACAGCGACTTCAATGCCGAGGCGGTCAAGATCACCTTGGACCGGGTGATGAACCCGGAAAACAAGCTGGCCCGCTTCAACCAGTTCAACCGCATCGATAAGGTCGAGGCCACCGGCCCGCTCACCGTGCGCATCACCCTGAAGGAGCCCTTCGGCCCCTTCATCAACTCGCTGGCCCATGCTTCGGCCGCGATGATCTCGCCCACCGCGCTGAAGAAGTACGGCAACAAGGACATTGCCTTCAACCCGGTCGGCACCGGCCCCTTTGTCTTTGTCGAGTGGAAGCAGACCGACTTCGTCAAGGGCAAGAAGTTCGACGCCTACTGGAACAAGGGCTATCCGAAGGTGGACAGCATCACCTGGAAGCCGGTGCTGGAGAACAATACCCGCGCCGCGATGCTGCAGACCGGCGAAGCCGACTTCGCCTCGCCGCTGCCCTACGAGCAGGCCGCCGCGCTGGAAAAGAACGCCAAGCTGAAGGTGACGACGGCGCCGTCCATCATCACCCGCTACCTCAGCTTCAATATGCTGCAAAAGCCCTTCGACAATTTGAAGGTGCGCCAGGCCATCAACTACGCGATCAACAAGGAAGCGCTGGCCAAGGTCGCGTTCAACGGCTATGCGGTGCCGGCCGAGGGCTATGTGCCCAATGGCGTGCTGTACGCCCACAAGATGGCCCCCTGGCCCTATGACCCGAAGAAGGCCCGCGAACTGCTGAAGGAAGCCGGCTATCCGAACGGTTTCGAGTCGGTGATCTGGAGCGCCTACACGACCACCACCGCGCAGAAGACCATCCAGTTCCTGCAGCAGCAGCTGGCCCAGGTCGGCATCAAGGTGCAGGTCCAGGCGCTGGAGCCCGGCCAGCGCGTCGAATGGGTGCAGAACGCGCCGGACCCGAAGACCGCCAAGGTGCGCATGTATTACGCCGGCTGGTCCTCGTCGACCGGCGAGGCCGACTGGGCCCTGCGTCCGCTGCTGTCCACCGAAGCCTGGCCGCCGAAGCTGAACAACGCCTCCTACTACAGCAGCCCAGTGGTGGACGATGCGATCGCCAAGGCGCTGAAGTCGGTGGACGATGGCGAGAAGGCCCAGTTCTATCGCACCGCCCAGGAACAGCTGATGAAGGACGCGCCGTGGGCGCCCCTGGTCACCGAGAAGAACCTGTACGCGACGGCCAAGCGCCTGTCCGGCATCTTCGTGATGCCTGACGGCAATATCAACTCGACCGAGATCGCGGTCTCCGAGTAAATCTCCGAGTAATGGTCGTGCCCGCCCGCGCCCCTCGTCCGAGGCGGCGCGGGCCTTCTCTCTGACTGGCCTTTGCCATCATGCTGAACTATTTCTTGAAACGGCTGCTGGGGCTGATCCCCACCTTGCTGATCGTCGCGGTGCTGGTCTTCCTGTTCGTGCACATGCTGCCCGGCGACCCGGCGCGGCTGGCGGCCGGCCAGGATGCCGACGAGCAGACCGTGGCCCTGGTGCGCCAGGAGCTGGGCCTGGACAAGCCGCTGCACGAGCAGTTCGTCAGCTACTTCGGCCATATGCTGACCGGCGAGTTCGGCACCTCGATGCGCACGCGCCGCCCGGTCGCCACCGAGATCGCCGAGCGCTTCATGCCGACGCTGCTGCTGACCGTCAGCAGCATGGCCTGGGCCGTCATCTTCGGCATGACCATAGGCATCGTCTCGGCCGTCTATCGCAACCAGTGGCCCGACCGGCTGGGCATGACCATCGCGGTCTCGGGCATCTCCTTCCCGGCCTTCGCCCTGGGCATGCTCTTGATGCAGATCTTCTCGGTCCAGCTGGGCTGGCTGCCGACGGTGGGCGCCGACAGCTGGAAGCACTACATCCTGCCCTCGCTGACCCTGGGCGCGGCGGTGGCGGCGGTGATGGCGCGCTTCACCCGCGCCTCCTTTGTCGAGGTGATCCAGGAAGACTTTGTACGCACCGCGCGGGCCAAGGGCCTGAACGAGCGCAAGGTCATCGCCAAGCATTGCCTGCGCAACGCGCTGATCCCGGTGGTCACGATGATGGGCCTGCAGTTCGGTTTTCTGCTGGGCGGCTCCATCGTCGTCGAGGCCGTCTTCAACTGGCCGGGCCTGGGCCGTCTGCTGGTCGACTCGGTGACGCAGCGCGACTACCCGGTGATCCAAACCCTGGTGCTGCTGTTCTCGCTGGAATTCATCCTGATCAATCTGATCGTGGATCTGCTCTATGGCTATATCAATCCGACCATCCGCTACAAGTGATATGAGCACCACGACCTCACCCCCCACTGTCAAGGCCGAGGGCGTGCGCACGCCCTGGACCGAGTTCTGGCGCAAGGTCCGCAAGCAGCATGTGGCGATGGCCGCGCTGTTCTTCGTCGCGCTCCTGATCCTGGTGGCGCTGTTCGCGCCCTGGATCGCGCCTTACGACGCCGAGAACTTCTTCGACTACGAGCGCCTCAACGAAGGCCCGTCGGCCGTGCACTGGCTGGGCGTCGACCCGCTGGGCCGCGACATCTTCAGCCGCATCCTGCTGGGCGCGCGCATCTCGCTGGCCACCGGCTTTCTGTCGGTCGCGATCGGCGGCCTGATCGGCACGGCCCTGGGCCTGCTCGCCGGCTATTACGAGGGCTGGTGGGACCGCATCGTGATGCGCATCTCGGACGTGCTGTTCGCCTTCCCCGGCATCCTGCTGGCGCTGGGCGTGGTCGCGATCCTGGGCAGCAGCATGATCAACGTCGTCGTCGCGGTCTCGGTGTTCAGCGTGCCGGCCTTTGCCCGCCTGGTGCGCGGTAACACCCTGGTGCTCAAGCAGATGACTTATGTCGAGGCTGTTCGCAGCATTGGCGCCAACGACTGGACCATCATCGTGCGCCACATCCTGCCGGGCACGATTTCGTCCATCGTCGTCTATTTCACGATGCGCCTGGGCACCTCCATCATCACCGCCGCCAGCCTTTCTTTCCTCGGCATGGGCGCGCAGCCGCCGACGCCGGAATGGGGCGCGATGCTCAACGAGGCGCGCGCCGACATGGTCAACGCACCGCATGTCGCGCTGTTCCCCAGCCTGGCGATCTTCCTGACCGTGCTGGCCTTCAATCTGCTGGGCGACGGCCTGCGCGACGCACTCGACCCGAAGATCGACCGCAAGTGATATGAAGCAAGCGCCCCGCATCGGCACGCTGCCGTCCGGCCCGCTGGACGCGATCAGCGATGTGGCCGGCGTCACGGTCGGCCATTGCACGCTGGACGACGGCGATCTGCAGACCGGGGTCACGGTCGTGCGCCCGCATCAGGGCGACCCCTTCCGAGAGCGGGTGCCGGCCGCAGCGGCAGTGATCAACGGCTTCGGCAAGAGCATCGGTCTGGTGCAAGTCGAGGAACTGGGCGTTCTGGAGACGCCGATTGCCTTGACCAATACCTTCTCGGTCGCCGCGCTGGCGCAGGCGCAGATCCGCGCCTGCATCGCTGCCAATCCCGAGACCGGCCGCCGCCTGCCCACCGTCAACCCGCTGGTGTTCGAGTGCAATGACGGCTACCTGAACGACATCCAGCGCCTGGCCATCACCGAGCCCCACTATCTGCAGGCGCTGGCCGCGGCCGACGCGAGCTTTGAACAGGGTTCGGTCGGTGCCGGCCGTGGCATGTCGTGCTTCGGCTTGAAGGGCGGCATCGGCAGTGCGTCGCGGCGCGCCGGTCCCTACACCGTCGGCGCCCTGGTGCTTGCCAACTACGGCCGGCCCGAGCAGCTGACCGTGGCCGGCCAGTTGCTCGGCGACCTGCAGGCCGGCGCCGAGAGCCAGACGGATAGCGGCCCCGAGAAGGGCTCCATCATCATGCTGCTGGCCACCGATGCGCCGCTCGATGCGCGCCAGCTGCGCCGGCTGGCCTTGCGCGCCGGCGCCGGCCTGGCGCGCACGGGTTCGGTGTTCGGCCATGGCAGCGGCGACATCGCGCTGGCCTTCTCGACCGCCTATACCCTGCCGCAGGATCCGCTGCGGCCCATGCCCGCCGTGGCCCTGCTGCATGACGCGCGCCTGGACGAGTTGTTCCAGGCGGCCGCCGACAGTACCGAGCAAGCCATCCTGCATGCGCTGTTCCGCGCCCAGGCCGTCACCGGCCGCGCCGGCCACCACCGTGCGGCCCTGTCCGATCTGCTGAAGACCCGTTCATGAAAAAGATCCTGATCTCCACCGACATCGAGGGCGTCGCCGGCGTCTTCCATCCCGAGCAGACCCGCGCCGGCAACCCCGAGTACGAGCGCGCCCGCCGCCTGATGACGGACGAGGCCAATGCCGCCATCGCCGGCGCCTTCGAGGCCGGCGCCACCGAGGTGCTGGTCAACGATTCGCACGGCGGCTTTCGCAATCTGCTGCCCGATCTGCTGGATGCGCGTGCGCAGGCGGTGCTGGGCAAGCCCCGCTATCTGAGCATGGTGGCCGGCGTCGAGGAGGCGGGGGTCACGGCCGTCTGCATGATCGGCTATCACGGCCGCGCGCAGGGACCGGGCGTGCTGGCCCACACGATCAACAGCTTCGCCTTCGCCCGTGTGTTCTTCAACGAGCAAGAGCTCGGCGAGATGGGCATCTATGGCGCGCTGGCCGGCGAGTACGGCGTGCCGGTCGCGATGGCCAGCGGCGATGATGTCTTCATCGCCGAGCACCGCGCGCTATTCCCCGACACGGTCTTCGTGCAGACCAAGCGTGCCCACGGCTTCAGCACGGGCGTCAGCCTGTCGCCCAGCGCGGCCTGCGCGGCGATACGCGAGGGCGTCAAGAGCGCGCTGGCGCAGCCCAAGGCCAAGCCCTTCGTGATCAGCGGCCCCGTCACGGTGCGCCTGCAGACCCAGAGCACGGCGCTGGCCGATCTGTTCTGCCAATGGCCGACGCTGCGCCGCCTGGGCGGCGACGAGCTGGCCTTCGAGGCCCCGACCGTCGAGGCTGCGGTACGCATGCTCAACAGCCTGTCGGCGATGTCGAGCATGTTGCGCTGAGCGCGTCTCAGGCAATCAGCGCTTCAACCCCCTTGGTTTCGACCAGCTGAAGCAGCTTGGCCGCCGCACCGCTGGGATGCTTGTTCGCGGCCGGTGACTCCCACTTCTGGACGGTGGAGACGCTGACGTTCAGAAAGGATGCGAATACGGCCTGGCTCATCTTGGCGATGCCGGTCCTGATCGAGACGACGCGCTCGGGCGTGTACTCGGGCGGCTCTTCGCAGAGCCCCCGGATCTTCGCCATATTCGGCTTGGACATGAGGCCGTAGCCGTTCAGGTCCTCCGCCGTTTCCAGCAGCTCCTGCAGCATGCGGGCTTCTTCACTGTTCTTCCTGGGCATTGCAAATCTCCTTCAGCTTGCCATCGGCGGCCAGCATGTCCAGTTGTTCAGCTTGCAAACGATGCAGATCCTCGGCGATGGCCTGAGCGGCCGCGACCACTACATCCGGGAAGTCCGGTCCGGGCGCGCTTTTCTCCCTGCCGACAAGAAACACGATGGCCTGCGGGTGCTGCTTCGCGACCAGCGTGCGCGTCGAACCACTCTTGCCCTGGCCGGGGATGGCGATGCGCTTCTTGCAGACGCCATGACCCAGATCCGCCTCATAGCGACCTTGCTCTATGTCCCGGGCCGCCGAGCAGAGCAGCGAGTCTGAAATCACCTTCTTGGCCCAGTGGTCAAAAGACTTTGTCTTGAACACTCTCTTGCGGGACATGATGGCGATAAGTATAGCAATTGGTGCTATGGTTTTGGGGCGCGCTTCACAGCGCCGCCGGGCTCTTCTCCCGCTCTGGCGGCCTTTTGGCCGCAACGATCCGCACCCGAGGTCATTCGCAGATCGGGCGTCCTGTTGCGCGATCAGCCTTCGACCCCTTCGATAGAATCGGCGGCCATAACGAGGTGTCAGGGAGAGAAGAAGATGAACAACCGTATCGGGACGGTATCGGCCGGGCTTGCCTGCGCGGCCGTGGTGATGGCTTGCGGCGGTGGTGGCGGTGGCGGTGGCGAAGCCGGGCCAAAGCCGGCCGCACGCTTGGAGATCGGGTCGGCGACCTCTGAAGCGGTGACCTTGGTCCCCAGTGGCGCCGTGCAGACGCAGTGGCTGACGCTGCGCAACAGCGGGACCGCCGCCGCGCGTCAGGTCTTGCTGGCCGTCGAGGCCGGCAGCCATGTATTGCATTTGCCGCTGAGTTGCGAGGGGGCGCCCTCGCCCTGTGCCGTGCGTCCGGATGGCAGCCTGGAGATCGCTGAGCTGGCACCGGGGGCCAGTCTGCGTGTGCAGCAGCGCTTGCGGATCGCGCCGGGCTTCAGCGGGCGGGTCAGCAACAACTGGTCGATGCGCGCCACGGCGGATACGGGCGGCGGCAGCTGGCGTCAGGAGCTGCAGGCCTATGCGGCGGACCTGAGTGTGGCCGTCAAGGCGCCGGTAGTTTCCGTCGAAGCTGGGGCCGAGGTATTGAGCTATGAGCTGACACTCAGCAATGACGGGCCGGAAGAGGCGCGCAATATCGAGTGGCAGCAGATGGCCGCTTCGGGCATGAGCTGGCTGGGTGCCAGCTGCAGCGCCAGTGCAGGTGCCCAGTGTCCGACCCAGGTGGGCGAGCGCATCAAGCTGGAGCGGCTGCCCAAGGGGGCCAGGCTCACGCTGGTGGCGCGCTACCGGCCGCGCCAAATCGACCGAGAAGAGACCAATTTCCTCAGCAGTGAGGTGTTTGCGCCGGGGGAAATGTCCCCGGCCAACAACCGTGCCGAGCATCGACAGGCCAACGTCAACAGCGAAGAAGGGCGCTACGTGGTCTTCGGGTTGGACGGTGAGCAGTATCGACTCGCGTATTCGTTTTGGGGCGCGCGAAGCCTGCGATTCACCAATGATCGGATCGACCGGCGCGTCAACATCATGGTGGATGTGACGGGTCACTTGTGGTTGCGCGAGCGCGATGAAGTCGGTGTAAATCCAACGCAAGCAGGCAGCCTGTTTCCGGGTAGTGGCCTTCTCGCAGGCGCGCTTGATCTGGGAACGGGCCGCCGGCCTTTTCTGGGGGGCCGCCACTTTGTGAGCCAGATGGCGGAACTGGAGGGGCGGGTCTACAACCTGCTGGGCTCGAAAGCGGACAAGCAGGGGCAGCCGCTGGACGCCTTTGCCTGGACCGCCCAGTTCAGGAACGGCGCCATGGAGGTTTGCGCCAGCGCCGTGCCGACTGCGGTCGCGCAATGCCCTGAGGCCCTGCTGCGGCGTTGGGATGTCGCCATCGTCGGTGAGGAGTTGGAACTGGTGGATCGAGGCGGTGAGGTCCGCCGCCTGCATTCTGCCCTTACACCGTCCGGCCCGGTGCTGATACTGTCTCAGCGCAACGCCGCCGATGGGAGCAGCGAGTTCTGGCTGGGCATGCCCGCAGTGGAAGAGTCCGACGACACTGACTACGGATCAGGCCTTGCCTTCGCAGCAGAAACAACATTTGGCAATGCGTCGGGCTTGGCTGTGCCAGATTTCCCCGAGTTCCGCTCGGTCGGTGCTCCGGAGGCGAATGTCATTGAGGCGGGCTCGGCAGTGGATTTACCGAACTCCTACTTTCTGTTCATCCACAAATACGGCGATTGGTGCCGCTTGCACGATGGCCAGTTCAAGCGCACAAGCGTCCCGGCCCTGCGGGCGGGGACGGTGGCGGCGGCCAATCAGGGCGCATCCTGCTGGGGCGGGCCGAGCTATCACATCCGGACCAAAGAGCTGCGGGTCCTCCTCGGGAGCAAGGACGGCGCCTTGATGGGGCGCTGGTTCTTTGCCCCGGAGGGCTGACACGTCTCTTGACGGAGTGCGTCAAAGTTCTGCGACGCTCTTGACCCGCTCGGCCGCCTTGACGATCTGCACCGGTGCCTCGGCCACCCGGCCGTGAAAGCGGTCCAGCAGCTCCGTCTGCTGGGCCCGCACCGTCACGACATTGGCCAGCGTGACAAGGCCGTAGCCGCGGATGGATTCCGGCAGCCGGGCCAGCTTGACGGCCAGCTCCAGGTTCTCGGCACTGAGCGTGGCCAGCAGCTCATCGATCAAGGCCTCGTAGTCGCTGATCAGCTGACGCTCCAGGCGGCGCTCTTCGGTCTTGCCGAAGAGGTCCAGCGGCGTGCCGCGCAGGCTCTTGAGCTTGGCCATCACCTTCAAGGCCTTGAAGGTCCATGAGCCCAGCTCGACCTTCTTGGCCCTTCCGTCGGGGCCAGGTCTTGACAGCAGCGGCGGCGCCATATGGAAAGACAGGCGTTCCCAGTTGTCGAACTGGGCGCGCATGCTGGCTTCGAACTTGCCGTCGGTGTAGAGGCGGGCCACCTCCCACTCGTCCTTGATCGCCAGCAGCTTGGCGTAGTAGCGGGCGACGGCCTTGGTCAAACGCTCGGCCTTGCCGGCGTCACCCAGCAGGGCTTCGGCCGCGCGGACCTTGTTGACCAGGGCCAGATAGCGCTGCGCATAGGCGGCATCCTGATAGGCCGTCAGATGGGCGACGCGGCGCGCGATCAGACCCTCGGGGCCATCGAGCTTGTCCTGGCCCAAGAGCAGCTGCACCGGCTGCGCCTTGTCGCCGCCCAGGCGCTTGATCGCGTCCGGCGCGGCGATGGCAAGCCGGCCGAGCGCGAAGGCGGTCTTGTTGCCTTCGACCGCGACACCGTTCAGCTCGATCGCGCGCATCAGCGCCGCTTCGCTGAGTGGGATCAGGCCGCGCTGATAACAGGCGCCCAGCATGATGATGTTGCTGGGCATGGTGTCGCCCATCAACTGCTGTGCAATAGCCTGCGCGTCGATGGTCGATAGGAGCGCGTCATCAGCAACGGCATACCGCATCTTGGCGAGTAAGGACTCGCCCTGCAGATTCGCGTCGGGGTTGCGCACAAAGGCTGCGGTCGGCAACTCATGCGTGTTGGCCAGGATCACCGTGCGGCCGGGCTTGACGGTGCCCAGCGCATCGGGGCTGGCGCCGACCACCATATCGCAGGCCAAGAGCACATCGGCCTGCTGGGTGTCGATGCGGACCTGGTTCAGCAGGTCCTGGGTCGGCGCCAGGCGCACGAAGCTCAGCACCGAGCCGCCCTTTTGCGCGAAACCCATGAAGTCCAGCACCGAGGCCTGCTTACCTTCCAGATGCGCCGCCATGCTGACCAGCGCCCCGACCGTGACGACGCCGGTGCCGCCGACGCCGGTGACCAGCAGGTCGAAGGGCCCGGTCCAGTCCCAGGCGGCCGGCGCGCCGATGGCCGCGATCTCGCGGGCCAGGTCTTGCGCCGTGTATCCAGCGCCGACCTTCTTCTTCAGCTGCGCGCCATGCACCGAGACAAAGCTGGGGCAAAAGCCGTTGACGCAGGAGAAATCCTTGTTGCAGCTGCTTTGCTCGATCGCGCGCTTGCGGCCGAAGTCGGTCTCGACCGGCACGACCGACAGGCAGTTCGAGGCCTGGCCGCAGTCGCCGCAGCCCTCGCAAACCTGCTCGTTGATGAAGATGCGCTTCGGCGGATCGGGGAATTCCTTCTTCTTGCGGCGGCGGCGCTTCTCGGCGGCACAGGTCTGGTCGTAGATCAGCACGGTGACGCCCTCTATGTCTCGAAGCTCGCGCTGGACCTTGTCCATCTCGCTGCGATCAAAGAAGCTGGTGCCTGCCGGGAACAGCCCGTGATGACCCTCGTATTTGCCGATCTCGTCGGAGACGACGACCAGGCGCTTGACGCCCTCGGCCTCGACCTGGCGCGCGATCTGCGGCACGCTGGTCTGGCCGTCGACCGGCTGGCCGCCGGTCATCGCGACCGCATCGTTGTAGAGGATCTTGTAGGTGATATTGGTTTTCGCGGCGATGGCCTGGCGGATCGCCAGATAGCCGGAGTGATAGTAGGTGCCATCGCCGAGGTTCTGGAACACATGCTTCTCGGTCGTGAAGCGCGAGGCCGCCGCCCAGTCCACGCCCTCGGCGCCCATCTGTATCAGGCCCGAGGTGCCGCGCTCCATCCAGCTGGCCATGAAGTGGCAGCCGATGCCGGCGAGAGCCCTGGAGCCTTCTGGCAGTTTGGTGCTGGTGTTGTGCGGGCAGCCGGAGCAGAAGTAGGGCTGGCGCCGCACGCCGTCGGCCGCATTGCTGAGCAGGCAGGGGGTCAGGAAATCGACCACCAGATGGCGGCGGTCCAGCGCCGGGTTCAAGCGCGCCAGCCACTCGGCGACGGTGCTCATGATGCGCGAGGGCCGCAGCTCGCCGAGGCTGGAGAGCACGGCCGCGCCATGCTCGTCGGTCTTGCCGATCACATGGGGGCGTTGCGCGTCGGGCAGGTGGTAGAGCAGTTCCTTGATCTGGCGCTCGACCACCGGGGCCTTTTCCTCGATCACCAGCATATCGGTCAGCCCTTGGGCGAACTCGGCCATGCGCGTGGTCTCCAGCGGGTAGACCAGGCCCACCTTGTAGACCCGCACGCCGGCCGCGGCCAGCGCATTCGGGTCCAGGTCCAGGCGGCGCAGAACCTCCATGAAGTCGTAGTGGGCCTTGCCCACCGTGACGATGCCCAGTGTCGCGCTGGGGCTGGCGACGATGTGCTTGTCGATGGAGTTCAGCTTGCTGAAGGCGCGCACTGCGGCCAGCTTGTGCTCCAGGCGCGACTCCAGCTCCAGCGAGGGCAGGTCGACGCTGCGGATGTGCAGGTTCGTCGCCGGCTGGTGATCGACGGGCAGCTCGAAGTCCAGCGGCACGCTGTCCAGATCGACGGTCATGCCGGACTCGACCACCTCGGAGATGGCCTTGAAGCCGACCCAGGCGCCGGAGAAGCGGGAGAGCGCCCAGCCGTAGAGGCCGAACTCCAGGTACTCGGCCACATTGGCCGGATGCACCAGGGGCATACTCCAGGCCTGCAAGGCCAGATCGCTCTGATGTGGCGTCGACGAAGACACGCAGCCATGGTCGTCGCCGCAGACCACCAGCACGCCGCCCTGGCTGGAGCTGCCGTAGACATTGCCATGCTTGAGCGCGTCGCCGGAGCGGTCAACACCTGGCCCCTTGCCGTACCACATCGCGAACACGCCATCGACCGTGCGCTTGGGGTCCAGCGCGACGCGTTGCACGCCCAGGCAGGCGGTGGCGGCCAGGTCTTCGTTGATCGCGGGCAGGAAGTTGACCTGCGCGGCATCAAGGAATTTCTTGGCCTTCCAGAGCTGCTGGTCCACCATGCCCAGCGGGCTGCCGCGGTAGCCGGAGACGAAGCCGGCCGTCTTCAGCCCGGCACGCTCGTCCAGCGCCTTTTGCGCCAGCAGCAGCCGTACCAGGGCCTGGGTGCCGGTCATGAAGACCTGGCCGCTTCTGGCGCCGAGGTTGTCGGAGAGCTTGTAGTCGCGCAGCGCCGGTGATGGCGCAATGAGGTCGGTGCTGGGCATGGTCTCTGTCTCCTGGCGGCTCTGGTACTTTGAGGCTTGGGGGGAGATTCTTGGTCAGCGGCCCAAGTGTTTGTTCCTCTCTTTGCTACTGTCAAGCCGGCCAATGAGAGAATTCAACTCAAAGGTGGCTGAAATGGAAATTGAACGTTTCGATCGGGCGACAAAGCAGATTCTCGAGGCGCTGCAGGCCGATGGCCGGCAGAGCACCCAGCAGCTGGCGGAGAAAGTCGGGCTGTCGGCCACGCCCGTGTGGCGGCGGGTCAAGGAGCTGGAAGACAGCGGCGTGATACGCCGCCATGTGGCCCTGGTGGACCGCGAGAAGCTCGGGCTCAATATCTGCGTGCTGGCCAATGTCAGCCTGGTGCGGCACAGCGAGGGCGCGGTCGAGAACTTCGAGCGCCTGGTGCGCGCCAGCCGCGAGATCATCGAATGCCACGGCATCACCGGCGAGGCCGACTATGTGATCAAGGTCGTGGTGCCGGACATGAAGGCCTACGACCAGTTCCTGCAGTCGCAGATCTTCAAGGTGCCCGGGGTGGCCAGCGTGCGCAGCAATGTGGTGCTGCGCGAGGTCAAGTACGAGACGGCCTTGCCGGTGGATTGACCCACCCCCGAAGCGCACAGCGCCTGGGGGGGGGTTGTCCGTCAGTGCCGGAAGTGACGCACGCCGGTGAACACCATCGCAACGCCGCGCTCATTGGCGGCGGCGATCACTTCCTCGTCGCGCATGCTGCCGCCCGGCTGGATCACGCAGGAGGCGCCGGCATCGGCCAGCACATCGAGGCCGTCGCGGAAGGGGAAGAAGGCGTCGCTGGCGACCACCGAGCCCTTCAGCGACAGGCCGGCGTTCTCGGCCTTGATCGCGGCGATGCGGGCGCTGTCGATGCGGCTCATCTGGCCGGCGCCGACGCCCAGCGTCATGCCGCCGGCACAGAACACGATGGCATTGCTCTTGACGTACTGGCCCACGGTCCAGGCGAACATCAGGTCATCGAGCTGCTGGGCCGTCGGCTGCAGGGTCGTGACGACCTTCAGATCGGTCTTCTGCAGGAAATGGTTGTCGGCGCTCTGGATCAGGATGCCGGAGCCGACCCGCTTGCTGTCCATCGCATTGCGGCCTTGCTGCCAGGGCGTCGCGCCGCCAGCGGGCAGCGCGATCTGCAGCAGGCGCACATTGGCCTTGGGCGCGAAGATCGCCAGCGCTTCCTCGGTGAAGCCGGGCGCCATCAGCACCTCGACGAACTGCTTGACGACCAGTTCGGCCGCCGCCTTGTCGACCACCTGGTTGAAGGCAATGATGCCGCCGAAGGCGCTGGTCGGGTCGGTCTTGAAAGCCTTGGCATAGGCCTCGGCGGCCGTGGCCGCGACGGCCACGCCGCAGGGGTTGGCATGCTTGACGATCACGCAGGCGGGCAGCTCAAAGCTCTTCACGCATTCCCAGGCCGCATCGGCGTCGGCGATATTGTTGTAGCTGAGTTCCTTGCCCTGCAGCTGCTTGCCCGTCACCAGCGAGCCGGGGGCGGGATGCAGATCGCGGTACAGCGCGGCGCTCTGGTGCGAGTTCTCGCCATAGCGCAGGTCCTGCACCTTGACGAAGCTGCTGTTCATCTGGGCCGGGAAGGCCGAGAGCCTGCCGTCCTCGGCCAGCGCGCTCAGATGGTTGCTGATCGCGGCGTCGTACTGGGCAATGCGGTTGAAGGCGGCCACCGAGCAGGCAAAGCGGGTCTTGTCGCTGGTCTTGCCCTCGGCCTTGAGCTCGGCCAGCACGCCCGCATACTGCGAGGCGTCGGTCAGCACCGTGACGTCCTTCCAGTTCTTGGCCGCGCTGCGCACCATGGCCGGGCCGCCGATGTCGATGTTCTCGATCGCGTCTTCCAGCGTGCAGCCGGGCTTGGCGACCGTGGCCTCGAACGGGTAGAGGTTGACGGCCAGGATGTCGATGGTGTCAATGCCGTGGGCCTGAATCGCGGCGACATGTTCGGGCAGGTCGCGGCGCGCCAGCAGGCCGCCGTGGATCTTCGGGTGCAGGGTCTTGACGCGGCCGTCCAGCATCTCGGGGAAGCCGGTGTGCTCGGCCACCTCGGTGACGGGCAGGCCGGCCTCGGCCAGCAGTTTGGCGGTGCCGCCGGTGGACAGCAGCTTGACGTTCAAGGCGTGCAGCGCTTGGGCGAATTCCAGGATGCCGGTCTTGTCGGACACCGAGATCAGGGCGGTCAGATGGGTCATGGTGAGGCTCGGGAGGGGAAATTAGAGGAGCTTGTGCTCGGTCAGCTTGCGGCGCAGCGTGTTGCGGTTGATGCCCAGCCATTCGGCGGCCTTGCTCTGGTTGCCGTCGGCCTGTTTCATCACGACGTCCAGCAGCGGCTTCTCGACCAGGCCGATCAGCATCTCGTACATCGAGTGCGGGGTCTCGCCGTCCAGATCGCGGAAATAGACTTCCAGGTTCTCGCGCACGCAGGCGTCAATCGGTTTCGGGGTCATGCCTGCAGCCTCAGTTCTTGTTCGTCGTTGGCGGCCGCGAGCACGGGCAGCCTGTCATGGCGGGTGGCGAGCTCGCCCAGCCAGTCGCCGAGGGCGCTGACCTGGGCTTCGCAGCTCTCCAGGAGATTCATTTCTTGGCGGAACGCTTCGCCGCCGGGCAGGCCGCGCAGGGCCCAACCGATGTGCTTGCGCGCGGTGCGCATGCCGGTCAGCTCGCCGTAAAGACTGTAGTGGTCCTGCAGATGCTCCAGCAGCCAGTCGCGGGCCTGCAGTACCTCGGGCGCCGGCAGCTCCTCGCCAGTGGCCAGGTAGTGGGCGATCTCGCGGAAGATCCAGGGCCGGCCCTGGGCCGCGCGGCCGATCATCAGCGCGTCGGCACCGGTGTAGGCCAGCACCTGCTTGGCCTTTTGCGGCGAGTCGATATCGCCGTTGGCGACCACCGGGATGCGCAGGGCGGCCTTGACGGCGGCAATCGTGTCGTACTCGGCCAGGCCCTTGTAGCCCTGCTCGCGGGTGCGGCCGTGCACGGTCACCATCGCGACGCCGGCGCTCTCGGCGGCGCGGGCGATGCTCAAGGCATTGCGCTCGCTGGCGCACCAGCCGGTGCGCATCTTCAAGGTCACCGGCACGCCCTGCGGCGCCGCAGCGGCCACCACCGCGCTGATGATCTGGAGCGCCAGCGCCTCGTCCTGCATCAGCGCCGAGCCGGCCCATTTGTTGCAGACCTTCTTGGCCGGGCAGCCCATATTGATGTCGATGATCTGGGCGCCGCGATCGATGTTGTAGGCCGTGGCCTCGGCCATCATCGCCGCATCGGTGCCGGCGATCTGCACCGCGATCGGCGCGGCCTCGCCCTCATGATTGGCGCGGCGCGAGGTCTTCAGGCTGTTCCACAAATCCTTGCGCGAGGTCACCATCTCGCTGACCGCATAGCCCGCGCCGAGGCGGCGGCAGAGCTGGCGAAAAGGCCGGTCGGTGACGCCTGCCATCGGCGCGACGAACAGCTTGTTCGGCAAGGCGTAAGGGCCGATGTGCATAAAGGATGAGGGAGGGTTCTGCTCAAAAATGAGGCAGAAGTATACCTCCGCCGCCCTTGCCATGACCGCCCAGCGCGACCGGAGCTACTGATTCTGGCGCCGCCAGAGCTGGATATTCTTCTCGACCAGGGCATTCATCACACCCTGGCGGGCTAGCTTGTACATCGCGCGCGCAATCCGCCCGCGCATCTCGCCGCTATTGCAGGCAGAGCGATGCGACAGGGTCAGGTAGAGGTTCTCGTTGGCCACCGCCGGCGTCAGCGCCTTCATGTCGGCGATATTCATCTTGGCCAGATAGGCGGCGGCCGGGGCGTCCTCGTATACCAAGTAGTCGGCCCGCGAGCGCTGCAGCATCTGGATGGCCTGCTCAAGGCTGGCCACCTGGCTGATCTTCAGGCTCTCCTTGGCGTAGCGGTCGAACTCCTCGCCGAAGCTGTTGTTAATCACGGTCACGCCCTGCAGCGCGGCCAGATCGCTCCAGCGCCGGTAGTTCAGCCGGCTGGCCTCGCGGGTCCAGACCACCGAGCGGGTCTCGCGGAAGGCCGGGTAGAAATAGTCCATGTACTCGGTGCGCGGCAGCGTGAAGAAAGCGCCGGCGATCAGATCTATGCGCCCGGCCCGCGACTCTTCCTGCACCCGGCCCCAGGGGCCGATATAGCGCACCTCGATGGGCAGGCCCAACTCCTTGCCCAGCATCTGCATCAGCTCGGTGTTGGCGCCGATCAGGCGCGACTCATCCTCCGGGTCGCGCCAGAGATAGGGCGGGTATTGCGGATTCCCGGAGGCCAGCAGCTGCTTGCAGCTCTCGTTAGCATTGACCTCGCGCGGGCTGAACAAGGCCGTCACAAGGGCAAGCAGCAGCATCGACATCCGCCGGTGGCGGGTATCGAATGCACGCGGCAGGGTGGAGAACTTGGCCTTCATCGATCCTCGACAACATGATCCGCTGCGCTGCCCGCATCGGCGGGCGGGTCGGGTCTTGTCGACCTTTCTATCACAGACGCGCGGACGGCATCCCTGCCGCGAGTCTGCAATGGCCGCCACTATCCCGCAAGCCGACGATTACCCCCGTTTGTATGCATCGGTGCGCTGGGCGCCCTGGATAATCGCTGCATGGAAATCTGGATGCAAGAGCTGATGGCCGCCTTGCTGGCGGCGCTGGCCCTGCCCAAGGTCGGCCTGTCGGCGATCTTCATCATCGCGCTGGTGTCGGCCACCCTGCTGCCTATGGGCTCGGAGCCGGCGGTGTTCGGCCTGGTCAAGCTTAACCCCGAGATGTTCTGGCCGGCCGTGCTGGTGGCCACCGCCGGCAACACCGTCGGCGGCGCGATCAGCTGGTGGATGGGCTTTGGGGCCGAGCGGCTTTACGAACGGGCCGCGCACCACCCGCCGGCGCGAGCCCGCGCGCTGCAATGGCTGGAACGCTTTGGCGCCAAGGCCTGCCTGCTGAGCTGGCTGCCCCTGGTCGGCGACCCGCTGTGCGCGGTGGCCGGCTGGCTGCGGTTGCCGTTCTGGCCCTGCCTGTTCTATATGGCGATCGGCAAGTTCGGCCGCTACTTCGTCATGACGGCGGCCCTGCTCTGGGTGTTTCCCTGACAATGCCTGCGGCGCCCACCGGCACCGCCTTGACCCACCAGCCCCATCCGACATCATGAGCACCACCACCGCCTACGACGATCTGCGCCAGCGCCACCAGCGCCTGCACCACCTGGCCCATCTGCAAGCCATCGCCTCCTGGGACCAGTCGGCCAATATGCCGGCCAAGGGCAATGAGGCGCGCTCGCTGGCGCTGGCCGAGATGGGCGGGCTGATGCACCAGCTGGCCACCGAACCGGCGCTCAAGAGCCTGCTGGACGCGGCGGCCAGCGAGCCGCTGGACGAGCTGCAGCGCGCCAATCTGCGCGAGATGTGGCGTGCCTGGATGAGCTCGAACGCCTTGCCCCAGTCCCTGGTCGAGGCCAAGAGCCTGGCGATCTCGCGCTGCGAGCATGCCTGGCGCAGCCAGCGTCCGGCCAATGACTGGGCCGGCTATCTGGAGAATCTGCGTGAGGTCGTGCGCCTGGCCCGCCAGGAAGCGCAGTTGCTGGCCGACAGCAGCGGCCTGGGTCGCTATGACGCCTTGATGGACCAGTACGAGCCGGGCATGCGTGCGGCCGAGGTGGACCGCGTGTTCGGCGAGCTGCGCCAGTGGCTGCCGGGCCTGATACGCGCGGTGCAGGCCAAGCAGGCCGGCGAGACGGTGCTGCAGCCCGAGGGGCCATTCCCGACCGCGGCCCAGCGCGCGCTGGGCCAGGATGCGATGCGGCTGATGGGCTTTGACTTCGAGGCCGGCCGGCTCGACGAGAGCGCCCATCCCTTCTGCGGCGGTGTGCCCGAGGATGTGCGCATGACCACGCGCTACCGCGAGGACAGCTTTCTGCCCAGCCTGACCGGCACCATCCACGAGACCGGCCATGGCCGCTACGAGCAGAACCTGCCGCGTGAGTGGCTGGGCCAGCCGGTGGCGCGGGCGCGCTCGATGGGCTTGCATGAAAGCCAGAGCCTGTCCTTCGAGATGCAGCTGGGCAGCCATCCGGCTTTCGCCGGCCTCCTGAGCCCGCTGGTCAGCCGCCATCTGGGCGAGCAGCCGGCCTTCGCGCCGCAGAACCTGAACCGTCTGCTGACGCGGGTCGCGCCGGGCTATATCCGCGTCGATGCCGACGAGGTCACCTATCCGGCCCACATCATCCTGCGCTACGAGATCGAGCGCGCGCTGATCGAGGGGCAGATCGAGTGCGAGGACATCCCGGCGCTGTGGGACGCCAAGATGATGGAACTGCTGGGCCTGGACACGCGCGGCAACTACCGCAACGGGCCGATGCAGGATGTGCACTGGGGCGCCGGCCTGTTCGGCTACTTCCCCTGCTACACGCTGGGCGCGATGTATGCGGCGCAATGGTTCGCGACCATGCGCCGCGCCATGCCCGAGCTCGACACCCGCATCGCTGCCGGCGACCTGGTCCCGGTGTTCGACTGGCTCAACACCCATATCTGGAGCCAGGGCAGCCGCTGGGAGACGCCCGAGCTGGTGCGGCGCGCCAGCGGCGAGACCCTGAACCCGGCCCATTTCAAGGCCCATCTGGAGTCGCGCTATCTGGGCTGAGGTCCGGGCTGAAACGAACAAGGGCGCCGAGGCGCCCTTGTTTTTGAGAAGGCGCCGTGGTCTCTACCCCGCAGCGCGTCCCACCAAAAAATCTTACTGTTGTGCGCGGCGGCGGCGTGCCACCAGGGCCATCGCGCCCAGGCCGGCTAGCATCAGCGCATAGCTCTCGGGCTCGGGCACGGCGCTGGTGACCGAGACGCGGTCCAGCGAGCTGCCCAGCGAGTCGCTGGTGCCCAGGGCTTCGAAGCGCAGCACCATGCTGGAGCCGCTGGCCTGCACCAGGGCACTGCCGGTCTGCCATTGATGGTTGCCGCTGATCAGGGCCTGCGCATCGGCGGTGCCCGAGGCGTCGCCGAAGCTCCAGGCCAGGCCATTGCTGGCGGCGGCCACGCCGGCGCGGTTCGAGTAGGCAAACTCCAGCGAATACCACTGGCCGGCCACCGTGGCGAGGGTCTGGCTGATCCAGCTGTTGCCGGTGGTGTCGAGCTCGACAAAGTTGCTGCCGTCCAGCGCGCTGCCGGCGATGTTGTTGCGCAGCTCGACGCCGCGGGCGCCGGCGCTCCAGCCGGTCAGGCTGCTGTAGTTCGACCATTGGCCGTTGGCCTTGATCTCGGCTTCGAAGCTGCCGTTGTTGACCAGATTGACCGGCGATGCCAGGGCCAGCAGGGGGCTGGCGAGCAGGGCGGCGATGAGGGCTTTGCGCATGAGTTCTCCGAAGGGTGGAAGGCTTGCTGCTGGTTGGCAGCGCATGGCATGCAGTGTTGCAGCCGCCTCAGGCCCTGCCATCCCCCTGCGCGCAGGGGGTTCAGGCCCGGGTCGTGATGCAGATCACGCCGAGGCGCGTTCTTCGAGCCGGCCCAGCGTGTCGCGCAGGCGCTGCAGCGCCGCCTCGGTGGGCGTCAGGCGGCTTGGCGCCAGCAGGCGGCGCTGGCGGTCCTGCAGCACCGAGCGGCTGAGGGTCAGGCCTTGCCGGGCCAGCTTGGGGGCCAGTTCGGCGTAGCGCTGCAGCAGCGCGCCGCGGGTGGCCTGGTAGGCATGCTCGGCCAGATGACGGCGCTGGGCATAGCTGAAGGTGTTGGCCAGGAACATCTCGGCGTCGCGCGGATCGGGCTCGAACAGCAGGATGTCGGTGTCCGGGTGGCTCAGCTCGTAGCGCTTGAGCCCCAGCTCCAGGCGCGAATGGATCAGCGCGCGCAGGGTCTGGCTCAGCACCAGCGGCAGGCCGCCATCGGCAATGCGCGGGATGCGCGCATGCTCGTCGAAGCCGGCCTGGTAGGGCACCAGCGGGTTCAGGCAGATCAGCAGGTCCAGCCCCCGGTCCAGCAGCACCGAGGCATGGATGGTCTTCTTCAGCGCGCCATCGACGAAATGGCGGCCCTCGATCTCGACCGGCGGGAACAGCCCCGGCAGCGCCGCGCTGGCCTGCACCGCGCGCGAGATCGGCACATGGTCATGGCCCGGCGTGCCGAAGGGCACGGCCTCGCCGCTGTCCAGATCGGTGGCCACCAGCACCAGCGGGCGCCGCAGCTGCCGGAAGTCGTCGCTGCGGCCTGGCCGGCTGAACTGCTGGCGCAGTTGCTCGGCCATCACGTCGCCGCTGAGCAGCCCGGTCGGCAGCGCGCGACCCAGGCGCTCGAAGGCGGCCAGCAGCGAGCGGCCCTGCACGGCGGTCTGCCACAGCGCCTGGCCCAGCAGGCCCGGCAGGCTGCCCAGCCGCGCCAGATACTCTTCCCAGGCGGGGCGCAGCAGCAGGCTGGGCTCGAAGCTGACCGGGGCCTCGGCATCGTTTTCGATAAATGCGGCGCAGAGCTCGCGCGGCGTCAGCCCGTTGACCAGGCCGGCCGCGATGAAGCCCCCGGCGCTGACGCCGATATAGCCATCGCAGGCGCTGAAGTCCAGCCCGTCAATCGCCTCTTCGAGTGCACACAGCGCGCCGATTTCGTAGATGGCGCCCAGCGGCCCGCCGCCGGCCAGGGCCAGGCCTATGCGTGCGGGGCCGCGCCGGGGGGCGCGGCGCTTCGATGCGGGCATGGATCAGTGAGTGGCGACTAGCGCGCTCAGGCCTGCGCGGCGGCGGCCGGCTTGGCGGCGCGCTTGCGCGGGGCGGCCTTGGGGGCAGGTGTTGCCTTGGGTGCGGCGGCCTTCTTGGCAGCCGGCTTCTTGGTGGCTGTCTTCGCGGCGGTCTTGGGTGCGGGCTTGGCGACGGCCTTGGCCGCCGGCTTGGCTGCGGCCTTGCGGGCTGCGGGCTTGGCACCGGTTGCGGCGCTCAGCGCGTCGATGCGGGCGATCAGCGCGTCGATGTCCTTGGCGGTGGGCACGCCCAGGCGCTTCAGCGCACTGGCCACACGTTCCTCGAAGATCGATTCCAGCTTGTCCCATTGCTGGCCGGCCTTGGCACCGACCTCGCCGGCCATGCCGCTCATCTTGCTGGTGACGGCGCCGAGCTTCTCTTCGGCCGCGCTCTGGGTTTTCTTCTGCAGGGTCAGGCCTTCCTTGACCAGGGCCTCGAAGACCTTGCCACCTTCGCCCTGGGCCTTGGCGAACGCGCCCAGGCCGGCGGCCCAGATCTGCTGGGCCGAGTCCTTGACGGACTGGGCCAGCTGGCTGTCCAGCAGGCCGGCCGGGATGCCAGGGATAGCGCCGCCGGCCTTGTTCTTGGCGGCCATCTTCTGAAGCTTCTTGACCATGGTCTGAGGTCCTATGTCTGTGGAGGGTGGCTTCACTATAGGGCCGCAACGGGCGGCCGCAGGGGCCAATCCTAGTGAGTGCGCTCTATCGCCCACCTCCGGGAAAGCGACAGCTTCGGGAAAGCGCGCAGCGGCGGCCCGGCGCAGTTGGTCAAGAATGGTCGCAAACATCCCAATGGAGACACAGCATGCAGTATTTCGTCACCGGCGCCACCGGCTTCATCGGCAAACGCCTGGTCAAGAAACTGCTGGCGCGGCGCGGCAGCACGGTCCACTTCCTGCTGCGCGAAGAGAGCCGCGACAAGGTGCCGGCCCTGCTGGAGTTCTGGGGCGTCGGCAAGACGCGCGCGCTGCCGGTGTTCGGTGATCTGAACGCGAAGAAGCTGGGCGTGGCGGCCGATCAGATCAAGGCGCTGAAGGGCAAGGTCGACCATGTCTACCACCTGGCCGCGATCTACGACCTCGCCGCGCCCGAGGACGAGCAGGTGCGGGCCAATATCGACGGCACCCGCGCCCTGGTCGAGTTCGCCCAGGCCATCGAGGCCGGCCATGTCCACCATGTCTCGTCGATCGCGGCGGCCGGTCTGTATGAGGGCGTGTTCCGCGAGGACATGTTCGAGGAGGCCGAGGGCCTGGATCACCCTTACTTCATGACCAAGCACGAGAGCGAGAAGATCGTGCGCAAGGAGTGCAAGAGGCCCTGGACCGTCTACCGGCCGGCCATGGTGGTGGGCGACTCGGCCACCGGTGAGGCCGACAAGATCGACGGCCCCTACTACTTCTTCAAGCTGATCCAGCGCCTGCGCCAGATCCTGCCGCCCTGGATGCCCTCGGTGGGCCTGGAGGGCGGGCGCGTCAACATCGTGCCGGTGGACTTCGTCGTCAACGCGCTGGACCACATCAGCCATCAGCAGGCCAGGAAGAGCGGCGCCTGCTTCCATCTGGTCGACCCGGTGGGCTACCGCGTCGGCGATGTGCTGGACATCTTCTCCAAGGCCGCCCACGCGCCGAAGATGAATCTGTTCGTCAACGCCGCGCTGCTGGGCTTCATCCCCAAGAGCGTCAAGAAGGGCTTGATGGCGCTGGCGCCGGTGCGGCGCATCCGCCATGCGGTGATGAAGGACCTGGGCCTGCCCGAGGACATGCTGACCTTCATCAACTACCCGACCCGCTTCGACTGCCGCGAGACCGCGGCCGCGCTGAAAGGGTCAGGTATTGCCTGCCCGAACCTGAAGGACTATGCCTGGCGGCTGTGGGACTACTGGGAGCGTCATCTCGACCCCGACCTCTTCATCGACCGCAGCCTGAAGGGGGCGACCGCCGGCAAGGTGGTGCTGGTGACCGGCGGCTCCTCGGGCATCGGCCTGGCGGCAGCGATGAAGTTTGCCGAGGCCGGCGCGATCACGCTGATCTGCGCGCGCGACGCTGCCAAGCTGGCCGAGGCCGAGCAGGAGATCCGCAGCTTCGCCGGCCCCAAGGCCCAGGTGCACAGCTTCTCGGCCGATATTGCCAACGAGCAGAGCTGCGCCGAGCTGATGGCCTGGATTGCCACGAACTTCGGCGGTGTCGACTTCCTGATCAACAACGCCGGCCGCTCGATCCGCCGCGCCATCGAGGGCAGCTACGAGCGCTTCCACGACTACGAGCGCACGATGCAGCTGAACTACTTCGGCTGCCTGCGCGTGACCATGGGCCTGCTGCCCGGCATGGTGGCCAAGAAGAAGGGCCATGTGGTCAATATCTCCAGCATCGGCGTGCTGACCAATGCACCGCGCTTCTCGGCCTATGTGGCCAGCAAGGCCGCGCTGGACGCCTGGACCCGCTGCGCCTCCAGCGAGTTCGCCGACCAAGGCATCACCTTCACCACCATCAATATGCCGCTGGTGCGCACGCCGATGATTGCGCCGACCAAGATCTACAACAATGTGCCGACCCTGGCGCCCGAGGAGGCCGCCGACATGATTGCCCAGGCCTGCATCGCCAAGCCGGTGCGCATCGCGACCCGGCTGGGCATCACCGGCCAGCTGATGCATGCGCTGGCGCCGCGGGTGGCGCAGATCGCGATGAACACCAGCTTCCGCATGTTCCCGGACAGCGATGCGGCCAAGGGCGAGAAGGGCGGCAAGCCCCAGCTCTCGGCCGAAGCGATTGCGCTGCAGCAGATGATGAAGGGCATTCACTTCTGAGTCTGGTCAGCCGCCCAGCCACCATCGAAGCAGCAGAAACAGCAAGATTCCACACAGCACGGTGAGCAGCGCGGCCCCGGTCGGGGCATCGTCGTCGGCGTCTCCCCTGAGCTGGTCCAACATACGGGCCATCGTGGTGTCCCGCCAGTCGCGGGTCCGCTTGTTGGGGCGCAGCGCCGACGCGGTCTGAGACTGCCTTCGTGCGGCTCTGGCCGCGATATCGGCGCGCCACTCGGCCTCCACCTTGTCCAGCAGCGGTGTCAGGTCCAGCAGCGAGGGCGCCAGCACCGCATGGCCGCATTGGGTGCAGGCGGTGTGGCGGCTCGGGTCCAGCGCCGCGCCGCAGCCGTGGCAGGCCCAGGCCCATAGCGCGGCGGGGCGTTGGCGCTCGCCGGTCTGTGGGTCACGGCCTGGCCCCAGCCGCAGCGCCTGGGTCAGGCGCGGCAGGTCCAACATCAGCAGCGGGCTCTCGCAATATCGGCAGGCCTCCTCGCGCCCCTCGGCGGGCGCGCCGCAGTTCAGGCAGCACAGCGCGCGGCGCTCGTCCTGCAGCACCCGGCGGTCGGCCGGCAGCAGCGGTCGCACCAGGCCGCGCTCGGCCAGCACACCGGCGTGGCTGTGCAGATGGCCGCCGCAGCTCGGGCACTCCAGCGCCGGGAAGCGGCCGAAGCGGGTGCTGTTCTGCACCGGCTTGAGCGTGACGCGGCAAACCGGGCAGGCCAGCTTGGCCGCACGCGGCGCCGGCAGCGGCACGCTCGGCCCCTGCGGCTCCTGCAACTCGCGCAGCAGCGCGATCCAGCCCAGGCCTGCCAGTTGCACCGACTCCAGCCGATCGAACCAGACCAGCCGGCACGGTGCGCAATGGTCCACCGGCACGCTCGCGCTGCCATGGCTGGCCAGGTTCAGATGCGCCATCGGCGCGGCGCATTGGGGGCAGGGGAGTTGGTGGGGCTGGCCGGTCAGCTGCATGGAAGGGGGAAAAGGTCGCGTCAAGATGACTGTGAGAGGCTGCGAAGCTGGCTACGACGACAGCCAACGACTTTAACGGCTTCGGCATAAAGTCCATCCCCATGCAATTCCACGCCGCCACTACGCCCCCCAGCTCTGCAGCCAGCGCCCCTGAGGCCTGGCACTTCGTCTTTGTCGGAGGCCGCCTGCTGCTGCGCGAGCAGGTCTTGAGCCCGCAGCCGCCGGCGGTGTTCGAGCCGGTGCAGGGGCGTCGCCACTATCTCGGCCGGCTGGACGAGCGCGATTGCTGGGCGCTGCAACTGGCCGAGGCGCCGCCGGGCTTCGAGGCGCTGCCGCTGCGCGCCGCGATGATGACACTGCCGGAGCCGCTGATGCAGCTGGCCGGGCGTGCGGCCCAGGTGCTGGAGTGGGAGCGGACCCATCGCTTCTGCGGTGTCTGCGGCACGGCGACCGAAGCGCTGGCGCATGAGCGGGCGCGGCGCTGCCCGGCTTGCGGCCAGGTCTGCTACCCACGGCTGAGCCCGGCGATGATGGCCCTGGTGTGGCGCCGCACGACCGCCGGCCCCGAGCTGCTGCTGGCGCGCTCACCGGGTTATGCGCCGGGCTTCTACAGCGCGCTGGCCGGCTTTGTCGAGGCCGGCGAATCGCTGGAGGACTGTGTGCACCGCGAGGTGGCCGAGGAAGTCGGCGTGCGGGTCACGAATCTGCGCTACTACGGCAGCCAGAGCTGGCCCTTTCCGCACAGCCTGATGGTGGCCTACACGGCCGAGTGGGTGGACGGCGAGATCGTGCCGCAGGCCGGCGAGATCGAGGATGCCCGCTGGTTCCCGATCGATGCCTTGCCCGGCATCCCGCCGCGCTTCTCGATCGCCGGCCATCTGATCCGCGATCAGGTGGCGGCGCTGAGCGAGGTTTAGCGGCGTTTAGAAACCGGCCAGCACCAGCTTGCCGATGCTGCGCTGGCTCTCGATCAGCGCATGGGCCTTTTTCAGGTTCGCAGCATTGATCGTGCCGAGCACCTGGCCCAGGGTGCTGCGCAACTCGCCGGCGTCGATGCGGCGGGCCAGCTCGGCCAGCAGCCGGCCCTGCTCGGCGATGTCGTGGGTGGTGTGCATCGAGCGGGTGAACATCATCTCCCAGTGCAGCGACAGGCTCTTGCCCTTCAGCGCCATCACATTGAGCTGCTCCGGCGCGAAGTCGTCGATCAAGGCCAGCCGGCCCTGCGGCTCCAGCGCCTCGACCAGCTGGCCGAAGTGCTGCGGCGTGTGGGTCAGGCTGGCCACATAGCGCAGCGGCGCGGCGCCCAGCGCGGCGATCTGCGCGGCCAGCGGCTGGCTGTGGTCGATCACGTGATGGGCGCCCAGCTCGCGCAGCCAGGCGGCGGACTCGGGCCGCGAGGCCGTCGCGATCACGGTCAGGTGCGGCAGCGCGCGCGCCAGCTGCACGAGGATGGAGCCCACGCCGCCGGCCGCGCCGGTCACCAGCAGGCTGACCGGCCGCTCGGGTCGGGCCTGCACTTCCAGCCGATCAAACAGCAGCTCCCAGGCGGTGATGCCGGTCAGCGGCAGCGCGGCGGCCTCGGCGTCGCTGGCGCTGCGCGGGGCCAGCGCGGCGATGCGATGGTCCACCGTCTGGAACTGCGCATAGCTGCCGGCGCGCGTGATGTCGCCGGCATACCAGACGCGGTCGCCGAGGGCGAAGCCCTGTACCCCTGCACCCAGGCCGCGCACGATGCCCACCGCGTCCCAGCCCAGCAGCACCGGCGTGTGGCCATCGGCGCTGTTGCGGCTGGCGCGCACCTTGGCGTCGACCGGGTTGACCGCGATGGCGCTGATCTCGACCAGCAGATCGAGCGGGCCGGGCGTCGGTGCGGGCAGTTCGAGATCGAGCAGGGACTCGTCGGCGGTGATGGGCTGGGCCTTGAAATAGCCGATGGCTTGCATGGGGAACTCCTTCGGGAAACGTTGCGATGGCTGTTATGGTGAGGCTTGCCGTCTTTCTTAAAAAGCCGCTTTAATACGATTCAGTTTCAAATGAAAATTGAAAATACAGACGAGCTGCGCCTGCTCATCGAATGCGCACGCGGCGGCAGCCTGACGGCGGCCTCGCGCGCGCTGCAGATCACGCCGGCGGCCGCCAGCGCGATGCTGAAAAAGCTCGAAACCCGGCTCGGCGTGCGCTTGGTCGAGCGCAGCACGCGGGCGCTGCGCCTGAGCGCCGCCGGCGAGCGGCTGCGCGATTACGGCCAGCGGGCCTTGGAACTGCTCGACGAAGGCGTGGCCCTGCTCGATGAGGGCGGCCCCGGCGCGGCTTCGCGCACGCTGCTGCGCGGCCGGCTGCGCGTCAGCGCCTCCAGCGATCTGACGCGCCAGGTCTTGCTGCCGCTGCTGGATGCCTTCCTCGACCAGCATCCGGGCCTGGAGCTGCAGCTCAGCGTCAGCGACTCGCTGCTCGATGTGGTGCGTGACGATGTCGACCTGGCGCTGCGCTATGGCGAGCTGGCCGACTCGCGTCTGGTGGCGCGGCGCCTGTGCGCGGTGCGGCGCTGCGTGGTGGCCGCACCGGCCTATCTGGCCCGTGCCGGCCGGCCGGCGCATCCCAGCGAGCTGGCCACGCATGACTGCCTGACGATGAAGATACGCAACCGCATCGAGCAGGAATGGCGCTTGCGCCCGCGTGAACAGCCCGAAGCGACGCCGCTGCTGCTGCGGGTGCGCGGGCGGCGCAGCTGCGATGACGGCGCGCTGGCCCATCGCTGGGCGCTGGAGGGCCGCGGCGTGATCTACAAGAGCGAGCTCGATGTGCGCGCCAGCCTGGCCAGCGGCGCCCTGGTCGAGCTGTTCCCGGACTGGATCGGCGACGAGCTGCCGCTGCATGCGGTGATGCCCAGCCAGCGCTTCATGCCGCAGCGGCTGCGGCTGCTGGTCGAACATCTGGCGACGCATCTGGCCTAGCGTGGTTTTCCGGCATGGCAAGGGCCGGCTGTCCTACAGGCAGCGGCGAGGATGCAGGGCAAGCTGTCGGCATTGCAGTGAGAGCCCAAGGAGTCTTGCCATGTTGAACAGCATCAGCCAACTCAGCGGATCCACGCTCAGCGCGAGCGATGGCGAGGTCGGTGAGGTCAAGGAAGCCTATTTCGATGATCAGGCCTGGACCATCCGCTATCTGGTGGTCGATACCGGCTCCTGGCTGGCCGGGCGCGAGGTGCTGATCTCGCCCTATGCGGTGAAGCCGCCGCTGGGCCGGGTCAAGCAGATCCAGGTCGGACTCAGCCGCGAGCAGGTCGAGAAAAGCCCGGGCATCGACACCCACAAGCCGGTCTCGCGCCGCCATGAGCGGGTCTATCTGGACTACTACAACTATCCGCAGTACTGGGGCGGTGTCGGCCTGTGGGCGATGGAGGCCCTGCCGGTGCTGCCGCCGACCGGCCTGCAGAGCCAGGCCGAAATCGAGCGCGCCGAGCAAGACCTGGCCCCCGAGGATGTGCATCTGCGCAGCAGCGCCAATGTCAGCGGCTACGACATCCATGCGCTCGACGGCAGCCTCGGCCATGTCAAGGACTTCATCTTCGACGAGGCCTCCTGGGCGATCCGCTATCTGGTGGTCGACACGCGCAACTGGTGGCCGGGCGGCAAGAAGGTGCTGATCGCCACGCACTGGATCGACCGCATCGAGTGGAGCGAGAAAACCGTCTACACCCAGCTGACGCGCGAGCAGATCAAGAACAGCCCCGAATACGACGACAGCGTGCTGCTGAACCGCGAGTTCGAGGAGCGGCTGCACCAAGCCCATGGCCGGCCCGGCTACTGGGATTGAAGACGATGCACCCAAACCCAGCGCGCCCATGAACACCGACCTGACACCCCGCCAACAGCTGTGGGACCTGATCAAGGACATCCGCTTCGCGATGTTCACCACCCTGCATGACAACAGCCATCTGCACTCGCGGCCGATGACCACGCAGAACCAGAAGCTGGAGGACGATGACTGCCTGTGGTTCTTCATGTCGCGCAGCGGCGAGCCGGTCGACGAACTGGCCGCCGAGGCCATGGTCAACCTGGCCTATGCCGACCCCGATCAGGACCGCTATGTCTCGGTCTCGGGCAGCGCCAGGGTGGTCAGCGATATGGCCAAGGCCTGCGAGCTTTGGTCGCCGCTGGCCAAGGCCTGGTTCCCCGGCGGGGTCGATGACCCGGATCTGGCCCTGGTCGAGGTCAAGATCATCCACGCCCACTACTGGGACATGAAGGAAAGCAAGCTGACCCAGCTCTACACCATGGCCAAGGCGGTGGTCACCGGCAAGCCGCCCACCTCGCTGGGCGAGAGCGGGGAGATCCGCCTGCGCTAGAAATTTCATCGTTCCATCCAAGTGGATGGTGCTAGTATGGACTTATGCCCGCACGTAGCAGCTCCTCCCTGGCTCCTGGTCGACCTGTCGACGAGAAGATCACCATCAATCTCGGCTTTGTCGACCTGGGTCAGATCGACCTGCTGGTGCAGGAAGGCTTTTATGCCAACCGCAGCGATCTGATCCGGGCAGCAATCCGCAACCAGCTGGCCACGCATGCCGAGGCCGTCCGGCAGTCGGTGGCGCGCAAGACCCTGGTGCTGGGCATCCAGCACTTCAGCGCCGACGACTTCCGCGCGCTGCAGGCCGCCGGCCAGACCTTGCAGATTCGCGTGCTCGGCCTGGCAAGCATCGCGACGGACGTCAGCCCGGAACTCGCGCTGGCGGCCATCGAATCCATCACCGTGCTGGGCGCTTTGCATGCCAGCCCGGCGGTCAAGGCGGCGTTGGCCGACCGTATCCGCTGACCTTACCGAGACCCTCCCCATGAACTCATCGTTCGGCCATCTGATGACCGAGGCCACGCGCCTGACCCAGGCCGGCGATCTGCGGGCCGCCACCGCGCTGATCCAGTCGGCGCTGGGTGCCGCCACGCCATCGCCAACCGGCGCGACCGCGCGCGCGGATCAGGGCGATGTCATCGACGTCGAGGCGCGCGAGGTCTTGCACGCCGAGCCCGCCGAGCCCGCCGCTGGCGAACAGTTTCTTCCCGGCAGCCATACCGGGGCGGCCGGCACCCGGGCCTACAAGCTCTATGTGCCGCCCGGCTATCGCCAGGGTCAGTCCTTGCCCCTGGTGCTGATGCTGCATGGCTGCAGCCAGGATCCCGATGATTTCGCGCGCGGCACCGGCATGAACGAGGCCGCGCGGGCGCAGGGTTTCCTGGTCCTCTATCCGGCGCAGACGAAGCACGCCAACAGCTCCGGTTGCTGGAACTGGTTCAAGCACAACCATCAGCGTCGCGGCAGCGGCGAGCCGGCACTGCTGGCCGGCATGACCCGGCAGGTGATGCAGCAATACGGCATCGATGCACGGCGCGTCTATGTGGCCGGGCTGTCGGCCGGCGGCGCGATGGCGGCAATCCTGGGCTCCTGCTACCCGGAGCTGTTCGCGGCTGTGGGCGTGCATTCCGGCCTGCCGGCGGGGGCGGCGAGCGATCTGCCCTCGGCGTTGGCGGCGATGCGCGGCGGCGCCGGCGACCGTCCCGCGTCAGCGCCCGACAGCCCGCCGACCATTGTTTTCCACGGCGACCGGGACGCCACCGTCCATCCGCGCAACGGCGAGCAGATCGCCGCCGCCGGCATGGCGGCCCCTGAGCGCGAGCGCGGCTCGCAGGGACGGGCCTACACCCGCGACATCTACCGCGATGCGCAGGGCCGCCCGCGTGCCGAGCATTGGCTGGTGCATGGCGCTGGCCATGCCTGGTCGGGCGGCCGTGCCGGCGGGTCCTACACCGACCCGCAGGGACCGGACGCCAGCGCCGAGATGCTGCGCTTCTTCTTCGCCAACCCGCGGGCTTGAGGGCGAGGCGCGGGCCTAGGGCTTGCGGCCGCCGACCACCAGCAGCACCACGCCCAGCGCGATCGCCGCCGCGCCGGCCCAACCCGGCACATTGACGGTCTGCTTCTCCTTGACCGACAGCTCGATCGGGCCCAGCTTCACATCATGGGTTTCCTTGGTGTAGCTGAAGTTGCCGTAGAGCAAACCCAGCACGCCGGCGATGATCAGGGCGATGGCGGCGATCCGAACGGTGTTCATGGTGGGCGCTTTCTGGGCTGTTGGGTTTGCGGCCGAGGATAGCAGCGCCCGCCCTCATTCGGGCCGGTCGCGCGCAACCAGGGCCAGATAGGGCGCCACATCGGGCTCGCGCAGGGGCTTGAGCAGCACGCGCACCGTGTTGAGCCTGTCGTTGGCCGGCACACCCTCGCGGCGGCGCAGTTCTACAAAGCCCAGCTGCCGCCAGAAAGCCTCCGCCCTGGCGTTGCCCAGCACCACGCCCAGCCGTATCCAGCGCGCGCCCTGAGCCGCCGCCCATTGCTCCAGCGCCCGGTAGCAGCGCGGCGCGATGCCCTGGCCATGCAGGGCCGTGGCGATGATGAACAGTGCCACATGCCAGCAGCCCTCGATCACCAGATCGCTGTCGACGATCGCGATGCCGATCAGCGCCGGCGCGGTGTCCGGCGCTTCGCGCCACAGCCCGATATTGAAGTGCTCGCGCCAGCTCAGCTCTGCCGGCGGCCGCTCGGCCAGCTCGGTGGCGGCCTCGTCGGGCTTGGGCGGCGCGCCACCGATGCGCTCGAAGTACTCGGGGTTGGCCTCGAGAAAGGCCTGCAGCAGCGGCGCGTCGGCGGGGTCGAAGCGGCGTGCGTTCAGTCCGACGTCAATCTCGAACAGCAGGGGGTGTGTGCTCATCGAGTGAGTCCTTGCAGTTCGGGCTGGGCCAAAGCCCATTGCACGCCCAGCACCGGGCTGGCCAGCAAGGGCGGGCCCGAGCCAGCGAGACGCTCGGCCAGCGGCGCCATCGAGGCTTGGGCCAGCACAATCACATCGACCTCGGCGGCCTCGGCGGCCTCGGCTCGCAAGGCCTCGGCCAGGCAGTCCAGATAGGCCTCGGTATCGCCAGCCATGAAATGCGGCCAAGCCGCCTCGACCAGCAATTCGCGCAACTGCAGCGGACGAGCTTGACGCTGGGCGCAGTCCTGCAGCAAGGCGCGTGTGGGCGCCAGGGTCGAGGCCAGCGCGGCCAGCAGCAGCACGCGGGATCCGAGGGTGAGCGCGCGTTCGGCCATCGGCCGGTCGATCCGTGCGCTGCGAAACCGGTCGCCGCCATCGACCTGTTCTGCCAGCGCGCCCAGGGTCGAGCAGGTGCAGACCAGCAGCCGGGCGCCGCTGCTGCTCGCCATCTTGGCCAGGGTCTGCTGCAAAGCTGCGCGCAGGCCGGGATCGTCGGCGCCGAGCCGGCGGGCCTGCTCCAGCAACGGGGCTGCGACGGCGTGGTGCACCCGCAACCCCGGCGCCTGCGCCTGGACCAGGCGCTCAAAGCCGGCGATATGGACTTCGGCCGTGTGAAGAAAGGCGAGTGCCGTCACGGCGTCGCCGGCTCGAAGCGCGCCAGCGGCGCCATCCGGGCGCGGTGCAGCTGCAGCTGCTTGGCGTCGGCGTGGTAGCTGTCGGTGCGTTCCAGCGCCTGCATGAATTGCTGCTCCAGGCTCATGTCGGGGCAGGCGCGCAGCGTGCTGGCCAGCTTGTCGAAGCGCAGGCGCAGCGGCGCGCCTTGCTCGGCCTGACCGAAGAAACCGTTGCAGCCGTTGTGGCCGCTGACGCGCAGGCTTTGGCCGTCGAGCTTGAAGCTCAGCGTCGGCACGCGCCCGCCCGCGTCGGGCTTGACCGGCTGGCCCATCAGCTCCACCAGCCGCCATTCGCGGCCCTCGGCGACCAGCAGGGGGTCGGGTTTTGCGGCTGACGCGGCTGGTGGCGACGGGCTGGGCGGCGTGGCGCAGGCGCTCAGCATCAGGCCCAGCAGGCTCAGGCAAAGACGGGACTTCATCGCAATCATTCGGGTGACTCCAAAGCGGGTGGCGCCCCCGAGAATAGCGCCTGCTCCCGCCGCCTTGTTGTCACCGATGATGCCCTCCCTGTTGTCGCCCGCCCAGCTGCTGGGCTATCTGGCTTTGGTGTTCGGCGTCGGCTGCTTTTTGCAGACCGATGACCGGCGCTTCAAGCAATTCATGGCGGTCGAGTGCTTGGCCTATGTGCTGCATTTCTGGCTGCTGGGCCAGCCCACGGCGGTGGCCAGTTCCCTGGTCTCGCTGGGGCGCTCGGTGGCGGCGATGTACAGCCGCTCGCGCTGGCTGGCGGCGCTCTTCGTGGGCCTGAACCTGGCGCTGGGCTGGTGGCTGTTCAGCGGCCTTGTCTCGCTGCTGCCGATCGCCGCCTCCTGCCTGGGCAGCCTGGCACTGTTCCTGCTGCAAGGCCTGCAGATGCGGCTGCTGATGCTGGCCGGCACGCTGTGCTGGGTGGTCCACAACGCCCTGGTCGGCTCGGTGGGCGGCACCTTGCTGGAGCTGGTGGTGGCCGGCGTCAACGGCCTGACGATCTGGCGCTTGTGGCGGGCGGGGCAGGCCGGGCGCTGAGCCCGGACCTCAATGGAAATCCCGGCTGGGCATCAGGATGGGCCCCAGCAGGTGCGAGAGGTCCCGGAAGTCCTGGGCCAGCAGATGGGCCACGCCGTTTTTTTCCTTCTGCCAGCGGCCTCGCACGGCCAGCAGGCGGGCGCCGATGATGGTGGAGCGGTGCTTGGCGTAGACATCGGCCCAGACGATGACCTGCACATTGCCGCCCTCGTCCTCCAGCGAGACGAAGATCGTGCCCTTGGCGGTCTGCGGGCGCTGGCGCACGGTGACGATGCCGCAGGTGCGGGCGCTGCGGCCGTTGGGCCAGCCGAGCAGCTCGGTCGAGCTGAGCAGGCCGCGCTGGCTCAGCTGCGGCCGCAGGATGGCCAGCGGGTGGCTGCGCAGGGTCAGGCCGGTGGCCGCATAGTCCCAGCGCACCTCCTCGCCCTCGGCGGCGGCGGGCAGCGCCAGCTGGGCCTCGCCCTCGGCCTCCTGCGCCCCGGCCTCGCGCAGCAGCGGTGGCAGCCTGTGCCAGGCCGTCGCCTGCCAGACCTGCTGGCGACGGTGCCCGGCCAGCGACAGTAGCGCGTCGGCGGCGGCCAGCTGCTGCATCTCGCGCTGCTCCAGTCTTGCACGCAGGGCCAGGTCTTGCGCATCGGCAAACGGCGCCTCGGCACGCGCCGCGACGATGCGTTGGGCCGCCTCGGCCGACAGGCCGGACACCAGGCGCAGGCCCAGGCGCACGGCCAGGTCTTGTTTGGCATCGGGCGCAGGCTCCAGGCTGCTGTCGATCTCGCTGAGGCTGACATCGGCCGGCCTCACCTCGACGCCGTGGCGGCGCGCGTCCTGCACCAGCTGGCTCGGCGTGTAGAAACCCAGCGGCTGCGAGTTCAAGAGCGCACACAGAAAGATCGCGGGCTCATGGCATTTGAGCCAGCAGGACACATAGGTCAGCAGCGCGAAGCTGGCAGCGTGGGACTCCGGAAAACCATAGGAGGCGAAGCCCTTGATCTGCTTGAAGATGCGCTCGGCGTACTCGTCCTCGTAGCCGTTGCGGCGCATATTGCCGATGATCTTCTCGTAGAACTGCTGCAGGTCGCCGGGCCGCTTCCAGGCCGCCATCGCGCGGCGCAGCTGGTCGGCCTCGCCGGCCGTGAAGTCGGCAGCGATCATCGCCACCTGCATCACCTGCTCCTGGAAGATCGGCACGCCGAAGGTGCGTTCCAGTGCCGGCTTCAGGCCCTGGGGGTAGTCGATCTGGCGGCCGGCGCGGTGCTCGGCGCGGTTCTTCAGATAGGGGTGCACCATGCCGCCCTCGATAGGCCCGGGCCGCACGATGGCCACCTCGACCACCAGGTCGTAATAGTTCTGTGGCCGCAGCCGCGGCAGCATCGACATCTGCGCGCGGCTTTCGATCTGGAACACGCCGACGGTGTCGGCCTTGCAGATCATCTCGTAGGTCGGCGGGTCGCCCTCGGGGATGCTGGCCAGGTCGTAATCCTTGCCGCGCCACTGGCGGTAGAAGTCGAAGCAGCGCCGCAGACAGCTCAGCATGCCCAAGGCCAGCACGTCCACCTTCATCAACCCGACCGAGTCCAGATCGTCCTTGTCCCACTCGATCACCGTGCGGTCTTTCATCGCCGCGTTCTCGATCGGCACCAAGCGGTCCAGCGGGCCCTGGGTCAGCACAAAGCCGCCGACATGCTGGCTCAGATGGCGCGGCATGCCCATCAGCTGGCGCGAGAGCTGCACCAGCTGGCGCAGCGGCTGCCCGCCGGGGTCCAGATCGAGCTCGGCGCAGAGCTGGCTCAGGCGTTCGTCGGGCAGCGACTCCTCGGACCAGCCATGGTGGTCCAGCGCCAGCCGCTCCAGCAGCGCCTCGTCCATGGCCAGCGCCTTGCCGACATCTCGGATCGCGCTCTTGGCGCGGTAGCTGATCACGGTGGCGGCCAGCGCGGCGCGCTCGCGGCCGTATTTGCGGTAGAGGTACTGGATCACCTCCTCGCGCCGCTCATGCTCGAAGTCCACATCGATATCGGGCGGCTCGTTGCGCTCCTTGCTGATGAAGCGCTCGAACAGCAGGGTGCTGCGGCCCGGGTCGACCGAGGTGATCTTCAGGCAGTAGCAGACCACGCTATTGGCCGCCGAGCCGCGGCCCTGGCAGAGGATGCCGAGGTGACGCGCATGGGCGACGATATCGGCCACGGTCAGGAAGTAATGCTCGTACTTCAGATCTTCGATCAGGGCCAGCTCGTAATCGATGCGCTCGCGCCACTGGTCGGGCACGCCGTCCGGCCAGCGACTCTGCATGCCCGCATAGGTCAGCTGGCGCAGATGGCTGGCCGGCGTCTCGCCGACCGGCACCACCTCGCTGGGGTACTGGTAGCGGATCTCGTCCAGCGAGAAGCTGCAGCCCGCCATCAAGACCAGGGTCTGCGCCAGCAGGTCGGCCGGATAGAGCTGGGCCAGCCGCAGCCGGCTGCGCAGATGGCGTTCGGCATTGGGCTGCAGGTCCAGGCCGCAGTCGCGCACCGGCTTGGCCAGGCGGGTGGCCGTCATCACATCCTGCAGCGGCTTGCGCGAGCGCAGATGCATATGCACATCGCCGCAGGCCAGCAGCGGCAGCGCGGTGGTCTCGGCCACCGTGCGCAGGCGCTGCAGCCACAGCTCGTCGCCGATCTCGCGCAAGAGCTCGACGCCGATCCAGGCCTGGCCCGGGTGATGGCGCAAGAGCCACAGCGCTGGTGCCAGCAGAGCGTCGTCGTCCGCCTCTCGACGCGGCAGCAGGATCAGCTGGCAGCCGGCGAGCCGCCCGGGCTGCAGCTGGGCGCGGTGCAGCCGGTACTGGCCCTTGCTCGCGCTCTCGCGCCGCAACATCGTGATGAACTGGCAGAGGTTGCCGTAGCCCTCCAGATGGCGGGCGATCGCCACCAGCTTGAAGTCGGGTTCACCGCCGGCGTCGTCGCGCACCAGGAACTCGGCGCCGATCAGCAAGCGGGGCAGGGCGGCCTGCGGCTCAGCCTCGCGCAGACGCTTGAGCTGGGTATAGGCCCGCACCACGCCGGCCAGCGAGCATTCGTCGGTGATCGCGAGGCCGGCATAGCCCAGCCGGTGCGCGCGCTCGACCAGCTCCTCGGGGTTGGAGGCGCCGCGCAGAAAACTGAAATTGCTGAGGCAGTGCAGCTCGGCGTACTCGGGGATCATGTAGCCCCCCGCCCGCAGGTACGCGGTCGGCCCCCCGAGGGGGCCCGGCCGTTCTTGGGGCGGCCCGGCGAACGGCCGGTCATGCGAACACCCCATGCAGAAACCAGCCAGCCTCGTCCTTGGAGAGCCTTTGCTGGTAGATCCACAAGAGCCCGGCCTGCGGACTCAGCGCCAGCACATAGTCGCGCTGCACCACGCCCGGCCCCGCGCCTTGCTGCCACCAGCCGCCTTCGATGCGCTGCGGTCGGGTCAGCAGTTGCAGCGGCTCGCCCAGATGGCGCGGCTGGCTGGCGCGCACCTCCAGCCGCTGCGGCGGCTCCAGCAGCCAGGCGGGCTGCGGTACCAGCGG
>NZ_JAQOWX010000046.1:0-40786 GCF_028462495.1 Paucibacter sp. XJ19-41 | reverse complement strand
ACGCTCGCGCGGCGCCTCCGGACGGCTCGGGCGCGGGCCGACGCCGGCCTGGCGGCCGTCGCTGCGGCGATTGTTCGAGCGCTCGTTGCCACGCTCGCGCTCATTGCGCGGCTGGCCACCGCGCTCGCCACGCGGCGCCTGACCTTCGCGGGGCTCACGCGACTCGCGCTGCGCGTCCCGCGGCTGCTGCGGGCCACCGGCCAGTCGACGGATCACGCGCACATCGTCCTCGCCCAGCTCCACCCAGACGCCGCGCTTGAGGCCGCGCGGCAGCACCACGGTGCCGTAGCGGATGCGGATCAGGCGGCTGACCACCAGGCCGACGGCCTCGAACAGCTTGCGCACCTCGCGGTTGCGGCCTTCGGTGATGACCACGCGGTACCAGCGATTGACGCCCTCGCCGCCGCCGTCCTCGATGCTCTTGAAGCCGGCCTTCTGGCCTTCGATGATCACGCCTTCCAGCAGGCGGCTGCGCTGCTCGTCGCTGAGCGTGCCCAGCACGCGCACCGCGTACTCGCGCTCGACGCCGAAGCGCGGGTGCATCAGCTGATTGGCCAGCTCACCCGAGTTGGTGAACAGCAGCAGACCTTCGGTGTTCAGGTCCAGCCGGCCGACCGACTGCCATTTGCCCTGATAGAGCTTGGGCAGGTGGCGGAACACGGTGGGACGGCCCTCCGGGTCATTGAAGCTGACCACTTCGCCGGTCGGCTTGTGATAGGCCAGGATGCGCGGCGGCGGGGGCGAGATGCGCACCTTGATCGGCTTTCCGGCCACATGGACGCGGTCACCGAAGGAGATGCGCTGGCCGATATGGGCCACCTCGCCGTTCACCTCGATCTTGCCCTCGGCAATCATGTCCTCGATATCGCGGCGCGAGCCGATGCCGGCCTGGGCCAGCACCTTCTGCAGCTTGGGGGCATCGGGCTCGGGCGCCAGCACGCGCTTGGTCTCGACCTCCTGCTCCTCGACCTCGGCCACCGGCTCTTCATCAGCCGTATCAAACTCACCGGCCAGCACCTGGGCGAAGCGCTCGACCGTCTCGGCCTGCAGCTGCTCGGGCGCGACGGCGTCCTGACGCGGGGGACGGGGCTCGCGGGCCTCGCGAGGCTCGGCACCATCGGCAGCCTCATTGCGATCCTTGCGGCCACGACGGCGGTTGCGGTTGCCGCGCGGCTCGCGCTCGCCAGCAGACTCGGCACCCTCGGCACTCTCTGCCGACTCCTGGTGCTCGCCGGCATCGACAACGACCGGCTCGGCGGCAGGCGCCGCCTCCAGCGTCAGCTGCACCGGCGCCGCGTCGACCGACTCGGCCTTGACCGCCGTCTTGCGCGGCGCGCGGCGCTTGGGCGCCACAGCCTCTTCCGCCACGGCCGCCTCGACCGGCGCCGCCGCCTCGATCACCGGTTCGGCCACGGCCTCGTCGACCTTCTTGGCCGCCGTCTTGCGCGGTGCGCGCGGCTTCACAGGCTTGGCCTCGGCCGCAGCCTCAGGCACCGCTGCATCGGCCACGGTCTCGGCCAAGGTCTCGGCCTTGGCGCGCGCCGGCGCACGGCGTCGCTTCGGTGCGGCTTCGGGAGCGTCGCTCGGGGCCTCGGCGGCCTTGGGATCGGTGTCGTTGGAATTCATGCGTCGGCTTGCACCTTCTCGGTGGCTTCAGGGTCGGAGTCCGGCAGAGCCGGAACGGGAGCGCCCGCATGGGAAGCCATGGGCGCGGATTCGGATTCAGATGCGGCGGCAGGCTCGCTGGCGGCCTGCGCCTCTTGGCTGCCGTCTTCCAGCAGCGAACTCTGTGCCTGTAGCAGCTGGCCCAACTCGGGGCCCGGCTCACCACCGGCACTCAACAGGGGCAATTGCTCCAGATTGGACAGCCCGAGGTCATCGAGAAACTGGCGGGTCGTCGCATACAGAGCCGGACGACCCGGCGCCTCGCGATAGCCTATCACCTCGATCCAGCCCCGGTCCTCCAGCTGTTTGACAATTTGTGTGGACACCACGACGCCGCGGATATCCTCGATATCACCACGCGTCACCGGCTGACGGTAGGCAATGATGGCCAGCGTCTCCATCACGGCCCGCGAATAGCGCTGCGGCTTCTCCGGATGCAGGCGGTCCAGATACTCGCGCAGCTCCGGTCGGCTCTGGAAGCGCCAGCCCGAGGCCACCGCCACCAACTCGACGCCCCGCCCGTCCCAGTCGCGCACCAGCTCGTCCAGCAGGCTGCGCAAGGTATCCGGGCCGACACCGTCGGCAAACAAGGTACGCAGCTCACGCAAGGTGAGCGGCTGCTGGGCGCAAATCAGCGCGGTCTCGAGGACGCGCTTTGCATCCTGTGTGTTCATCGACTGCTGTCGGCTGGCTCACCGGTACGGGCGGGCATTGATCAAGTCGCTGTTCTCAGCGGGCTGTTCGGGTCAGGGCAACCGGCTCCGGGGCTGACCTGTTCAGCGGCATGGGAGGCGGGGCATATCGGCCGGGCGGTTTCAAACTAGCCCTCACGGGGATGAGCATGGCCTGCACGGCCTCGATCCAGGCGCCGCTGCGGATTGGTACGACATCCGCCGCGCTCGGCTGAACCAAGTTGCTGCGATTGTAGCGCGCTCAATCCGCCAACGGTGGCAGCTCCGGCATCGGCAGCCCGGCCAAAGCCCAACTATTGGCCAAATCCTGTGGCAGCGGCGCATCAAACACCAGCGGCCGCCCCTGGATCGGATGGGCAAAACTCAGCCGCGCCGCATGCAGGGCCTGGCGCGCCAGGCCGAAAGCCGGCGCGCCGCCATAGAGCGCATCGGACACCAGAGGGTAGCCCTTGCAGGCCAGATGGACGCGGATCTGGTGGGTGCGGCCGCTGTGCAGCACACAGTGCACGGCGCTGTAGCTGCGGTTCTCGATCTCGGTCTGGGCCAGACCATAGACATCGGTGCGCGAGGGCTTGCCGCTGGACAGCACCGCCATCTTGACCCGCGAGGCCGGATCACGCCGCAACGGCGCATCGACCGTCATCTGCTCCGGCACCCGGCCGTGGGTCAGCGCCAGATACTCGCGATGCACCTCGCGGGCCGCGATCATGCGGCTCAGCGCGGTGACCGCCTCCAGGGTCTTGCCGACCACCATCAGGCCCGAGGTGTCCTTGTCCAGGCGGTGGACGATGCCGGCGCGCGGCAAGGTCGCGGCGACCGGGTGATGAGCGAGCAGGCCGTTCATCACCGTGCCCGACCAGTTGCCGGCGGCCGGATGAACGACCATGGCCGGCGGCTTGTCCAGCACCATCAGATGCTCGTCCTCGAAGACGATGTTCAGCACCAGCGGCTCGGCGCGGAAGGCGAGGCTCTCGGCGGTCGGCTGCAACTCGACCTGCACGCGCTGGCCGGCCTGCAGCTTGCGCGAGGCGCTGGTGGCGACCTGGCCGTTGATCTGCACATGAGCGCGCTCGATCAGGCTCTGCAGATGGTTGCGCGAAAACTCCGGTGCCAGCGCCACCAGCCATTTGTCCAGGCGCTGGCCATGGCCGGCCTCATCCACCATGGCCTCGCGCTGTTCCGCCTGTTCGAGTTCTTGTAATTCTTCACTGGCGTCGCTCTCGGACGAGAGCTCCAGGGCAGGCGAGGCCTGAACCATATAATCAATTCTCCAATTTCAGCTGAAGTTCGGTGCCATGGCACCGGCATGGACCATGACAGAAAACTGCGTGCAGCGCCCCCAGGCGCCGGCGAACCCAGCAACCGCCTCGCGGCTCGCCACGTTGGTCGCGGCCGGCGCCCTGGCCTTGCTGGCGGCCTGCTCTTCCACTCCGGCGGATGATCCGAACTCGCAGGCCAATCTGGACAAATTGTACGCAGACGCCAAGGCTGACATCGCCAGCGGCAGCTACGACCGCGGCATCAAGACGCTGGAGCGCATCGAAGGCCGCGCTGCCGGCACGCTGATGGCGCAGCAGGCCGGGCTCGATCTGGCCTGGGCCCAGTACCGCAGCGGCGAGCGCGCCGCCGCCATCGTCACGCTGGACCGCTTCATCAAGAACAACCCGTCGAGCGCGGCGCTGGACTACGCGCTCTACCTGAAGGGCCTGGTCAATTTCAACGAGGACCTGGGCCTGTTCGGCCGCCTGGCCCGCCAGGACATCTCGGAGCGCGACCAGCAGGCCTCGCGCGATGCCTTGCTGGCCTTCAAGCAGGTCGCCGAGCAGTTCCCCGACTCCAAGTACGCCGACGACTCGCGCCTGCGCGTCGACTACATCACCAACACGCTGGCCAGCTACGAGGTTCATGTGGCGCGCTACTACTACACCCGCGGCGCCTATGTCGCGGCGGCCAACCGGGCCCAGCAGGCGGTGACCGAATTCCAGCGCGCACCGTCGGCCGAGGAGGCGCTCTACATCATGATGCAAAGCTACGAGAAGCTGAACCTGAAGCCGCTGCGCGACGACGCCGAGCGCGTGCTGAAGCAGAACTTTCCGGACAGCGCCTATCTGAGCGCCGGCTTTGCCGGGAAGAAGCGCGCCTGGTGGCAGGTCTGGTACGCCGCCGCGCTGAAGACCAAGCCCGCAGCAGCGGGCTTTCTTACGCCCGCCCTTACGCCCGCTCGGCGGCCAGCAGACGCAGCCAGTCCAGCGCCTCGTCCTCGCTGGCCAGCCGCGTCATCGGCGGCAAGGCCTCGCGCAGGCGCCGGCCGTAGTTCATGCCGGCCATGCGCGGATCGCAGACGATCAGCAGGCCATGGTCGGTCTCGCTGCGTATCAGCCGGCCACCGCCCTGCTTCAGCGCGATCGCGGCCTCGGCGATGAAGAACTCGGCAAAGGCATTGCGGCCGGCGGCTTCGAGCCGCTGCACACGGGCCTCGACCAGCGGGTCGCTGGGTGGCGGGAACGGCAGCTTGTCGATCAGCACGCACTGCAGATCGTCGCCGGGCACATCGATGCCCTCCCAGAAGCTGGCCGAGCCGACCAGCACCGCACAGGGGTCGGCCATGAACTGCTGCAGCAGCAAGCGCTTGGGCGCCGCGCCCTGGACCAGCACCTTGATCGCATCGAAGCCGCGCTCGAACTCCTCGCGCAAGGCGTCGCCGATGCTTTGCAAGGCGCGCAAGGTGGTCGTCAGCACAAAGGTGCGGCCACCCAGCGCCCGGGCACAGCGCGCCGCCATTGCCGCCACTTCGAGCGGGTGATCGGGTTCGCTGGGCTTGGGGAAGCCACGCGGGATGTAGAGCCGCGCATGCGCGGGATAGTCGAAGGGGCTGCCGACGCGCAGCACCCGCGCGCTGTCCAGGCCGGCCGGCTCGGTGAACCAGGAGAGCCGCTCATCGTCGCCCAGCGTCGCCGAGGTGAAGATCCAGGCTTTCGGTGGCCCCGCCAGCTGCTCCTGCATCGCATCGCGGATGTCCAGCGGCGACTCGACCAGGCGCGCCTGGTGCGGGCTCAGATCGATCCAGCGCACATCGCCGGCCTCGGGCACCGCCGCGAAATGCCGGGCCTGCTCGGCCAGTTGCTGGGCGCGCTCGTGCAGGCGCACGAAGTCGGGCGAGATCTCGTTGACCGTGGCCAGCATCTCGACCGCCAGATCGGCCATCCTCGCCACCTCGCCCAGCGCCGGGGCGAAGCCGGGCTTGCCGGCGCGCTCCTGCCAGCGCAGCTTCAGGATGCCGCGCACCTCCTTCATCGAGCCGGCGCAGGCCAGGCGCAGCTCGCGCGCGGCCCGCTCCAGCCCGGCGTGCAGGCCCTGCCAGTCCTGCAGGCCGCGCGCCTCGCTCAGGCCCTGGGCCAGCACATCGCGGGCGAAGTCCAGCAACTGGCCCGTGCCCAGCAAGGTGCCGAGAAACTGCACGCCGGCCTCGGGCAGCTGATGGGCCTCGTCGAACACCGCGACATCAACCCCGGGCAGCAGCTCGGCAACGCCGCTGTCGCGCAGCGCCATATCGGCAAAGAACAGATGGTGGTTGACCACCACCACATCGGCCTCCATCGCCTCGCGGCGCGCCTTCACGACATGGCAGGCGCGGAACTCGGGGCAGTCGGAACCCAGACAGTTGTCGCGCGTCGAGCTGACGATGGGGATGATGGGCGAGCGCTCGTCCAGCCCCTCCATCTCGGCCAGATCGCCGCTGACGGTCTGCTGCGCCCATTGCTCGACGCGGGCCAGCAGCATCACCGCGCGCCGGTCCGGCAGCTCGGCGCTGTGGCGCGCATGCTTCATCCGGTGCAGGCACAGATAGCTGCTGCGGCCCTTCAGCAAGGCGATGCGGGTGGGCGTCTGCAAGGCCTCGCACAGGCGCGGCAGATCGCGCAGGAAAAGCTGATCCTGCAAGCTCTTGGTCGCGGTGCTGATCAGGGCGCGGCCGCCCGACAGCAGGGCCGGCACCAGATAGGCAAAGGTCTTGCCGACGCCGGTGCCCGCCTCCACCACCAGGGCCTCGCGCCGTGCCATCGCCTGGGCGACCGCCTGGCTCATCAGCAGCTGGGGCTCACGCGGCGAATAACCGGGATCGGCCCGGGACAACGGGCCGCCACGGTCGAAGGCGGCGGCCACCCATTGCTCCAGCTCGCTCTTCTCGACCTTCTCGCTGATGTCGTCCTGGTCGCGCAGGAACGCCGCTTCTTGTTCGCTCAACAGGCTGTGCCTCGTTCAGGCCGGTTCGGCCGGGTCATTGGCCTGCTCCAGGCGGGAAATCAGATCGCGCAGCGCCAGACGGCGCTTCTTCAGCCGTCGCAGCGCCAGCTCGTCGAGCGGCTGTTGCCGGGCCAGCTGATCGATCAGCACATCCAGATCGGCGTGTTCCATGCGCAATTCGATCAGGCGGCGCGATAAAGAGTGAAGCTGTTCATCCATGAAAGGGTAAGCTGGCACGGATGGCGCGCTGAGTGCACGCTGGACATCGGTTGACGATTATAGTTTTTGCGAAACCCATAGTTTTTGCCATGACGCGTAGCTCCCCCGGATTTCGACTCAGCGCCGCCACCGGCACCCATCGCGGGGACCGCCTCTATCAGCAGGACCAGGTCGAGGTCTTCAGCCATGCGCGCCAGACCGGCTGCCTGCTGGCCGTGCTGGCCGACGGCATGGGCGGCAAGAGCGGCGGGCGCAAGGCTGCCGACCAGGTGGTGCTGACCGCCGGCCAGCTGTTCGAGCGCTATGTGCCCGGCGAGGAACCGCCGGCCGACTTCCTGGCCCAGATGGCGGCCGAAGCCCATCTGATGATCAAGCTGACCGCCATTGCCACCGAGGAGGAGCCGCACAGCACCTTGGCAGCCTTTCTGGTCAGCCCGGACCGGCGCTGCCACTGGGTGCATGCCGGCGATTCGCGGCTCTACCATTTCCGCGGCGCCGAGATGCTCAAGCGCAGCCTGGACCACTCCTTTGTGCAGCGCCTGATCGACGAGGGCCAGATCAGCGAGGCCGAGGCCGCCGTGCATCCGCAGTCGAATCTGCTGACCGGCTGCCTGGGCACGGTGCAGGAACCGACGCCCAGCCTGGACATCACCGAGCAGCTGCAGGTCGGCGACAGCCTGCTGGCCTGCAGCGACGGGCTCTGGCACTACTTCAGCCCGCGCGAGCTGGGCACCGTAGTGCACGGCCTGCCGCCGCGCGAGGCCGCCGAGCTGCTGATCGAGAAGGCGCGCCAGCGCGCCCACGGCGCCGGCGACAACCTGTCGTTGGCCATCGTGCGGGTCGAAGCGCTGGCCTGAGAAGGGCTTAGGGCTTAGGGCTTAGGGCTTGGGGGCCGGCGGCAGCTTGGCGATCTCGTCTGCCGTCGGCTGCGGCAGGCTGGCTGCCGGCTTGCTGGACTGCGCACGCTGCTGCTGACGCTTTTGTGCNGCGCGCCCACGGCGCCGGCGACAACCTGTCGTTGGCCATCGTGCGGGTCGAAGCGCTGGCCTGAGAAGGGCTTAGGGCTTAGGGCTTAGGGCTTGGGGGCCGGCGGCAGCTTGGCGATCTCGTCTGCCGTCGGCTGCGGCAGGCTGGCTGCCGGCTTGCTGGACTGCGCACGCTGCTGCTGACGCTTTTGTGCCGCCGCGCGCCGCGCCTGGGCCTCCCGCTCGCGCTCGGCCGCCTGCTGGCGACGCCGTTCCGCGGCGCGCTCGCCACGCGCGATCTCGGCCTGCACCGCGCGGCCATGGGCCTGCTCATCGACGACGCGATGCGGCTTGGACGCGGCCGCAGCCGGCTTTGGCAGATCGGCCAGCAAGGAGCGCTGCATGCGCTTGCCGTCCTCGTTGGCAAAGGCCTGCTGCTTGGCCTGCACCCGCTCGCGCTGGGCCTGGGCGCGCGCCTGGCGCTGGGCGCTGTCCAGCTCCTGCTCACGCGCCAGCAGCGGCTTGAGCGCCGCCGAACGCTCAAGCCGGGCCTGCTGCTCGCAGGCATTGACATTGAAGCGCGGCGCGCAGGCCTGCAGCGCCTCGGCATGACGGGCCTCGATCAGCCGGCGCTGCTCGGCCAGCGCCTCGCGCTCGCCGGCCGGCGCAGCCGACGCGGCCGACGCGACACTCAGCAGCATCAGGCTCAACAGCAGCAAGGAGGTCTTGGGCATGGGGCGGCGATTCAGGTCAGCGAGGTGTCCACCTCGCGGCGGGCCAGCGAAAGATATTCGGAACTCTGCATCTCTTGCAAGCGCGAGATGGTGCGCGGGAATTCATGGGCCAGCGGCCCCTCGGTATACAGCTGCTCGGGCGGCACGGCCGCCGAGATCAGCAGCTTGACGCGCCGGTCATACAGCACGTCGACCAGCCAGGTGAAGCGCCGCGCCTCGCTGGCCAGGCGCGGCGGCATCGCCGGCACATTGGAGAGTATCAGCGTGTGGAACTGGGTCGCCAGCTCCAGATAGTCGTTCTGCGAGCGTGGGCCGCCACACAGGGTCTGGAAATCGAACCAGCCCACGCCGCCGGCGCGGCGCCGCGCACGCAGCTCGCGATGCTCGATATGCAGCAGCGGGTCTTCATCGCGGGCCTCGGCCAGCGACTCGAAGGCCTGGCTCAGCGAAGCGTCGGCCGCCGCATCCAGCGGTGTGTGATAAAGCTCGACATGGTCCAGGCTGCGGCGCCGGTAGTCGGTGCCGGCATCGACATTGATGACCTCGAGCTTGTCCTTCAGCAGCTCGATGGCCGGCAGGATGCGGTCGCGGTGCAGCCCGTTGGGATAGAGGCCGTCCGGGTGGAAGTTCGAGGTCGTGACGATGGAGACGCGGTGCTTGAACAGCGAGTCCAGCAGCCGGTGCAGAATCATCGCGTCGGTGACGTCCGAGACATGGAACTCGTCGAAGCAGATCAGCCGGAAGCGCTTGGCGATGCGCTTGCCCAGCTCTTCGAGCGGGTCGGCAATGCCTTTGAGGTCCTGCAGCTCGCGGTGCACCTCGCGCATGAACTCATGGAAGTGCAGCCGGGTCTTGCGCGTCAGCGGCACGGCCTGGAAGAAGCAGTCCATCAGAAAGCTCTTGCCCCGGCCCACGCCGCCGTACATATAGACGCCGCGCGGCAGCGGCGGGCGCACCAGCAGCTTGGTCACCGCATTGCTGCGGCGCGACTTGTAGTCGGCCCATTCGTCCTGGCAGCGCTGCAGCGAGGTGATCGCGCGCAGCTGCGCCGCGTCGGCCGTGTAGCCACGCTCGGCAAGGGTCTGCTGATAGAGCTCGGTCACAGAAGTCATCGGGAATCCAGCAAGGCAAAGGGGCGACCGAGGCCGCCCCTTTCACTTTGAAACGCCTGCGGCGATCAGAAGTTGAGGGTGCGCTTGTCGACGGCCAGCGCGGCTTCCTTGGTCGCCTCGCTGAGGCTCGGGTGCGCATGGCAGAGGCGGGCGATGTCCTCGGCCGAAGCCTTGAACTCCATCGCGACCACGGCTTCCGAGATCAGCTCGGAGGCAAAGGGGCCAATGATGTGCACGCCCAGGATCTCGTCGGTCTTGGCATCGGCCAGGAACTTGACGAAGCCATTGGTATCGCCCAGCGCCCGCGCGCGGCCATTGGCCAGGAAGGGGAACTGGCCGGCCTTGTAGGCCACGCCATCCGCCTTCAGCTGCTGCTCGGTGCGGCCGACCCAGGCGATTTCCGGGCTGGTGTAGATGACCCAGGGAATCGTGTTGAAGTTGACATGACCGTGCTGGCCAGCAATGCGCTCGGCCACGGCCACGCCCTCTTCCTCGGCCTTGTGCGCCAGCATCGGGCCGCGCACCACATCGCCGACCGCCCAGACATTGGGCAGGCTGGTCTTGCAGTCATCGTCGACGATGATGGCACCGCGCTCGTCGAGCTTCAGGCCCACGGCTTCGGCATTCAGGCCGATGGTGTTCGGGACCCGGCCGATCGAGATGATCAGCTTGTCCACCTCCAGCGTCTGAGCCTCGCCCTTGGCGTCGGTGTAGGCGACAGCCACACCCTTCTTGCCCGACTTGACTTCGCCGATCTTGACGCCCAGCTCGATCTTCAGGCCCTGCTTCTTGAACAGCTTGGCGGCCTCCTTGGCGACCGACTCGTCGACCGCGCCGAGGAAGGTCGGCAGACCTTCCAGCACGGTGACTTCGGAGCCGAGGCGGCGCCACACCGAACCCATTTCCAGGCCGATCACGCCGGAGCCGATCACGCCCAGCTTCTTGGGCACCGCGCCGATGCGCAGCGCGCCGTCGTTCGACAGGATGTTCTCCTCGTCGAAGGCGGCACCCGGCAGCGCGCGGGCGTTCGAGCCGGTGGCCAGGATCACATGCTTGGCCTGCAGGGTCTCGTCGCCGGCCTTCAGCTCATAGCCGCCGTCCTTGGCTGCGACAAAGGAGCCGCGGCCGTGGAAGAAGCTCACCTTGTTCTTCTTGAACAGGTAGAGGATGCCGTCGTTGTTCTGCTTGACCACCTGGTCCTTGCGACCCAGCATCTTGGCGATGTCGATCTTGACGTTGTCGGCCGAGATGCCGTGGTCGGCAAAGTGGTGGTTGGCGTGGTCGAAGTGCTCGCTGGACTGCAGCAAGGCCTTGGACGGAATGCAGCCGACATTGGTGCAGGTGCCGCCAGGAGCCGGGCCGCCCTTGTCGTTCTTCCACTCGTCCACACAGGCCACGTTGAAGCCCAGCTGGGCCGCGCGGATGGCGGCGATATAGCCGCCGGGGCCGCCGCCGATCACGACGACATCGAATTGCTTAGCGCTCATGGATCTCGTCTCCGGCTTAGATGTCGAACAGCAGGCGGGCCGGATCTTCCAGCGCTTCCTTCATCGTCACCAGGCCCAGCACGGCTTCGCGGCCGTCGATGATGCGGTGGTCGTAGGACATGGCCAGGTAGTTGATCGGGCGCACCACCACTTGGCCGTTCTCGACGACGGCGCGGTCCTTGGTCGCGTGCACGCCCAGGATGGCCGATTGCGGCGGGTTGATGATGGGGGTCGACAGCATCGAGCCGAAGGTACCGCCGTTGGAGATCGAGAAGGTGCCGCCGGTCAGTTCCTCGATCGACAGCTTGCCGTCCTTGGCCTTCTGGCCGAAGGACGCGATGGTCTTCTCGATGTCGGCGAAGCTCAGCTGGTCGGCATTGCGGATGATGGGCACGACCAGGCCGCGCGGCGAGCCGACGGCGATGCCGATGTCGAAGTAGCCGTGGTAGACGATGTCGTTGCCGTCGACCGAGGCGTTCAGCACCGGGTACTTCTTCAGCGCGGCCACGGCGGCCTTGACGAAGAAGCTCATGAAGCCCAGCTTGACGCCGTGTTCCTTCTCGAACTTCTCCTGGAACTTCTTGCGCATCTCCATCACCGGCGCCATGTTCACCTCGTTGAAGGTGGTCAGGATGGCGTTGGTCGATTGCGATTGCAGCAGACGCTCGGCGACGCGGGCGCGCAGGCGTGTCATCGGCACACGCTGCTCGGGGCGGTCACCCAGGTTCGGGGCCACCGGCGCGGCCACGGCCGGCAGCGGCTTGGCGACGGCCGGCGCAGCGGCCACGGCGATGGCCGGGGCGGCAGCAGGCTTGGCCGATGCGGCCAGCGCATCACCCTTGGTGACGCGGCCGTCCTTGCCGGAGCCGGCCACATCGGTGGCGGCCAGGCCCTTCTCGGCCAGGATCTTGGCGGCGGCGGGCATGGCCACATCGCCCTTGTTGCCGCCGGTGGCCGCCGGTGCGGGTGCGGCGGGCGCGGTAGTCACGACGGCCTTGACTTCCAGCGGGCTGACCTGGGCCTGGCCGTCGGTGTCGATGCGGGCGATGACTTCCTCGCTGACGACGCTCTCGCCGTCGTTCTTGACGATTTGCGCCATCACGCCGGCGCTGGGGGCCGGCACTTCCAGCACCACCTTGTCGGTCTCGATCTCGACCAGGATCTCATCGATGGCCACGGCTTCGCCGGGCTTCTTCTTCCAGGAGATCAGCGTGCCTTCGGCGACGGACTCGGACAGCTGGGGAACTTTGACTTCTACGATTGCCATGATGTCTATTGCTTTCTGTTCTTGAAGCGTCGCGCCCCGGCTGAGCACCTGTTGCGGTGGGCCGGGGCGGTCACAAACTTACTTCGTCAGGATGAAGCCCTTGAGCTTGCCGAAGGCCTGATCCAGCAGCGCCTTCTGCTGCTCCTGGTGCAGATGGGCATAACCCACCGCCGGCGAGGCCGAGGCCGGACGACCGGCGTAGCCGAGCTTCTGGCCTTCCACCATGTTCTCGTGGATGTAGTGCTGCACGAAGAACCAGGCACCCTGGTTCTGCGGCTCGTCCTGGCACCAGACGATGTCGGTGACGTTCGGGTACTTCTTGACCTCGGCCGAGAAGGCCTTGTGCGGGAAGGGATAGAGCTGCTCGACGCGGATGATGGCCACGTCCTTCTTGTCGCCGCGCGCCTTGACCAGGTCGTAATAGACCTTGCCCGAGCAGGCGATGATGCGCTTGACCTTGGCGGCGTCGATCTCGGCGTTCTGCTCGCTGATCACGGTCTTGAACTCACCCTTGGTGAATTCGCTGATCGGTGAGGTGGCGTCCTTGTTACGCAGCAGCGACTTGGGCGTCATGATGATCAGCGGCTTGCGGAACATGCGCAGCTGCTGACGACGCAGCAGGTGGAAGATCTGCGAGGCCGAGGTCGGCTGCACCACCTGCATATTGTTGTCGGCGGCCAGCTGCATGAAGCGCTCCAGGCGCGCCGAGCTGTGCTCGGGGCCCTGGCCTTCGTAGCCGTGCGGCAGCATCAGGGTCAGGCCGTTGGAGCGGCCCCACTTGACTTCGCCGGAGGCAATGAACTGGTCGATCACGACCTGGGCGCCGTTGACGAAGTCGCCGAACTGGGCTTCCCAGATCGTCAGGGTCACCGGGTCGGCGCTGGCATAGCCGTACTCGAAGCCCAGCACCGCCTCTTCGGACAGGATGGAGTCGATCACGACGAAGGGGGCCTGGCCCTCGGCGACGTTCTGCAGCGGGATGTAAGTGCCTTCGTCGAACTTCTCGCGGTTCTGGTCGTGCAGCACCGCGTGGCGGTGCACAAAGGTGCCGCGGCCGCAGTCCTCACCGGACAGGCGCACCGGATAGCCGGAGGCCACCAGCGAGGCATAGGCCATGTGCTCGCCCATGCCCCAGTCGATATTGATCTCGCCACGGCCCATGGCCGCACGGTCGGCGATCACCTTCTCGACCAGCGGATGCACCTTGAAGTTCGCGGGAATGGTCGTGATCTTCTCGGCCAAGCGCTTGAACTCGGCCACCGGCAGCGCGGTGTCGCAGCTGTCGGTCCACTTCTTGCCCAGGTACGGCGACCAGTCGGTCGCGTACTTGCTCTTGAAGTTGGTCAGCACCGGGTCCACCGTGTGGCGGCCCTCGTCCATCGCGGCGCGGAAGGCCTTGAACATCGCGTCCGGGCCATCGGCGCCCAGCACGCCCTGGGCCACCAGACGGTCGCCGTAGAGCTTGCGGGTGCCGGGGTGGGCAGCGATCTTCTTGTACATCAGCGGCTGGGTCAGTGCCGGCGTGTCCTGCTCGTTGTGGCCGAGCTTGCGGAAGCAGACGATGTCGACGACCACGTCCTTCTTGAACTGCTGGCGATACTCCAGCGCCCATTGCGTGCACAGAACGACGGCTTCCGGATCGTCGCCGTTGACGTGCAGCACCGGGGCTTCGATCATCTTGACGACGTCGGAGCAGTACAGCGTCGAGCGGCTGTCGCGCGGGTCGCTGGTCGTGAAGCCGATCTGGTTGTTGATGACGATGTGAACCGTGCCGCCGGTGTAGTAGCCGCGGGTCTGGGCCAGCGCCAGCGTCTCCATCACGACACCCTGGCCGGCAAAGGCGGCGTCGCCATGCACCAGCACCGGCAGCACCTGCGCGCCGCTGGCATCGCCACGGCGGTCCATGCGGGCCTTGACCGAGCCTTCGACGACCGGGTTGACGATTTCCAGGTGCGAGGGGTTGAAGGCCAGGCTCAGGTGGACCGGGCCGCCAGGGCTGGTCACATCGCTGGAGAAGCCCTGGTGGTACTTGACGTCACCGGCCGGCAGGTCCTCGGGCGCGGTGTGCTCGAACTCGGCGAACAGGTCCTTGGGCATCTTGCCCAGGGTATTGACCAGCACGTTCAGGCGGCCGCGGTGGGCCATGCCGATGACGATTTCCTGCACGCCCATCTCACCGCCGCGCTGCACCAGCTCGTCCATCGAGGCGATGAAGCTCTCGCCGCCTTCCAGCGAGAAGCGCTTCTGGCCGACGTACTTGGTGTGCAGATAGCGTTCCAGGCCTTCGGCGGCGGTCAGGCGGCCGAGGATGTGCTGCTTCTTCTCGGCCGAGAAGGCGGGCTTGGCGCGCACCGACTCCAGGCGCTCCTGCCACCAGCGCTTCTCGACCTGGTCGGTGATGTGCATGTACTCCGCGCCGATGGAGCTGCAATAGGTCTCACGCAAGGCCTGCACGATCTCGCGCAGGGTCATGGTCTCGGCCTTGGAGAAATAGGTGTTCGTGGCGCTGAACGAGATGTCCATATCGGACTCGCTCAGGTCATAGAACGCCGGCTCCAGCTCGGGAATCTTGGGGCGCTCGGTGCGCTTGAGCGGGTCCAGGTCGGCCCAGCGCGAACCGACATTGCGGTAGGCGGCGATCAGCGACTGCACATGGACCTGCTTGCGGGCCACGGCCAGTTCGGCGCCGGAAGCCTTGTTGCCGAAGGCATTGGCCTTGGCGCGCTGCGCGAAGGATTCGATCACCGGCGCATGGGCCACATCGCGGCCATCGCTGCCATCGGTGGCAGGCACATGCTGCAGGGCGTCGAAATACGCCCGCCAGTTGTCGGGCACGGAACCCGGGTTGTCGAGGTAGGCCTCGTACATCTCCTCGACGTAGGGCGCATTGCCCCCGAACAGGTACGAGTTCGACCTGTATTGCTGCATCATTTCGCTCACCTCTTACCCCGGCTTCCAGGGATTTGGCTGGTAAATAAACCTTCCGCGACACGGCTCGACCGGTTGGCGGATTGCGACCCGCCTTCACTGTTGCCAGAAAAGGGGACGGGAAGGACCTCAAGTCTCAAGGGGCGGACTGTAGCACTCCTGGCTAACCCTAGGAGCCCGGCTGCGCTTTTGCATCGTGAGACTTTCACGCCGGGAGTTTCGGCCATGTGGACCTCGAACTGAAGTCTCTTCTGAGGCAGGCTCATCGCTTCATCTTTGCCGGCAAACGTTTGCGAACGTCGCTGGCTTGGCCTAGACTTCAGCTCGCGCGCCACAGCCCCGCGATTGAATGGCTTGGCGTCGGGACACTATCGAGGAGATCCCATGCAAGTCAAAGTCGTCGACTACCAGGCCGCCGACGCGGCCGAGCAGTTCACCCGCTCGCTGCACGAAACCGGCTTCGGTGTGCTCGTCAACCATCCGATCCAGCAGGCCCTGGTCGAGAAGATCTATGCAGACTGGCTGGGCTTCTTCAACGGCGACGAGAAGCATCAGTACGCCTTCTCGAAGGAGAAGCAGGACGGCTACTTCTCCACCGAGATCTCGGAGACCGCCAAGGGCTTCACCCAGAAGGACATCAAGGAGTACTTCCACATCTACCCCTGGGGCCGCATTCCGGCGCCGCTCAAGGAAGATGCGATGCAGTACTACAGCCAGGCCAACGGCCTCGCGCAGGAACTGCTGTCCTGGGTCGAGCGCTACACGCCGGCCGAGATCGCACGCCACTACCGCGAGCCGCTGTCCCAGATGATCCAGGACAGCCAGCTGACCCTGCTGCGCGTGCTGCGCTATCCGCCGCTGACCGGCAAGGAGCCGGCCGGCTCGCTGCGCGCCGCCCCGCATGGCGACATCAACCTCTTAACCATCCTGCCGGCCGCCAACGAGCCGGGCCTGCAGGTGCAGGGCAAGGACGGCGAATGGTTCGACGTGCCCTGCGACTTCGGCATGCTGATCATCAATATCGGCGACATGCTGCAGGAAGCCTCGCAGGGCTATTACCCGTCGACCCAGCACCGCGTCGTCAACCCGACGGGCGACGGCGCCAAGAAGAGCCGGGTCTCGCTGCCGCTGTTCCTGCATCCACGCGACGAGGTCGTGCTGTCGGACCGCTACACCGCCCACGCCTATCTGGAAGAGCGGCTGCGCGAGCTGGGCGTCAAGAAGTAGGCCGGCCGCGCACCACAGCCGACCCCAGGGTCGGCTTTTTTGCGACGGTCTGCTCTACAGTGGCCCATGCGCCAGCTCATCCACATCCATCCCGAGGCGCCGCCCAAGCCGGCCTTGGGCGCGACATGCAATGGCTGCGGCGTCTGCTGCCTGGCCGAGCCCTGTCCGGTGGGCGTGCTGGCGAGCCGGCGTCGGCACGGCGCCTGCGCAGCCCTGCGCTGGTCGGACGAGGGCGGGCGCTATCTGTGCGGCATGCTGATCGAGCCGCTGACGGCTCTGGGCTGGGCCCGCCCCGGGCCGCGCTGGCTGAACCGCCTGATCGGCGCCTGGGCGCGCCGCATGATCGCCGCCGGCAAGGGTTGTGATGCCGATCTGCTGGTACAGCCGGCACCGGGCGAACAGCGCCCGCACTGAGACCCGGGCAAGCCACTAGAGCAGCGCACAGACCCACGGGCTAGGATCAATCTTCCTAACAGTTGTGGAGTGCGCAGACTATGAATCATCAGCTCAAGCTGGCTTCGATTTCGCTGGCCCTGGGCCTGTTGGCCGCGACCTCGGCCCATGCCGTACCGCTGCGCTGGGCAGCGCAGAACGACATCCTGACGACGGATCCGCACTCGCAAAACCATGCGACCACCAATGCGATCCTGATGCACGCCTATGAAGGTCTGACCCGCTACAACACCAAATACGATGTCGAGCCGGCCCTGGCCACCAAATGGACCTTCATCAGCCCGACCCAGGTGCGCTTCGAGCTGCGCAAGGGTGTCAAGTTCCATGACGGCACGCCCTTCACCGCCGACGACGTGGTGTTCTCCTTCGGCCGCATCAAGCAGCCCCAGGGCACGATGCAGATCTATGTGACCGGCATCAAGGAGGTCAAGAAGATCGACAGCCTCACCGTCGATCTGATCCTGGAAGCGCCCAACCCCATCCTGCTGCGCAACATCATCGACTTCCGCATCATGAGCAAGGCCTGGGCGGAGAAGAACAACACCGTCAACACCCAGGACTACAAGGCCAAGGAAGACAACTACGCCTCGCGCAATGTGATGGGCACCGGCGCCTACAAGATCACCGGCTGGCAGCCCGACCAGAAGATCTCGATGGTGCAGAACCCCGACTGGTGGGACAAGGCCCGCGCCAGCAACATCACCGAGGTCAGCTACCTGCCAATCAAGTCGGACCCGACCCGCGTCGCCGCCCTGCTGTCCGGCGACGTCGACCTGCTGACCGACCTGCCGACGCAGGACGTCGCCAAGCTCAAGTCCGACCCCAAGCTCAAGGTCGTCGAAGGCCCCGAGGTGCGCACCATCTTCCTGGCGCTGGACCAGGGCAGTGACGAACTCAAGGGCTCCAATGTCAAGGGCAAGAACCCCTTCAAGGACAAGCGCGTGCGCGAGGCGCTGAACCTGACCGTGGACCGCGAGGCGATCAAGCGCACCATCATGCGCGGCCTGTCGATCCCGGCCGGCATCATGGTGGCGCCGGGCGTCAACGGCAACACGCCGGACATCGACCAGCCGCTCAAGGTCGATGTCGAGAAGGCCAAGAAACTGATGACCGAGGCCGGCTACCCCGAGGGCTTCGAGATCCAGATGAACTGCCCGAACAACCGCTACGTCAACGACGAAGAGGTCTGCCAGGCGGTCGTCGCGATGTGGGCCAAGATCGGCGTCAAGGGCCGCCTGGTGGCCACGCCTATGGCCCAGCACAGCGTGACCTTCCAGAAGTTCGACACCTCGTTGTACATGCTGGGCTGGGGCGTGGCCACCTATGACGCGCAGTACGCGCTGCAGTCGCTGGTGCGCACCAAGACCACCGGTGCCGACGGCAACTTCAACTACTCCAAGGTCAGCGACGCCAAGATCGACCAGCTGGTCGATGCGATGAAGACCGAGGTCGACATCCCCAAGCGCAACGCGATGATCCGGGAAGCCTTGCTGCGCACCCGCGACGAGTACCTGTTCGTGCCGCTGCACCACCAGGTCCGCCCCTGGGCGATGCGCGCCAATGTGACGACCGAGCACCGCTCGGATGACCGTCCGGAAGCGCGCTTCACCAACATCAAGTAAGCCGGGGCTGCCCGGGGCATAGGCCCCGGGCAAGTCAGTAGAGCTGCTCCGTGGATGCCGGGCTAGGATGCCCGCTTTTCAGTATTCCACGGAGGAAGAAGATGCCGAATCGCAAGTTCAAGCTGGCCGCACTGTGCCTGTCGCTGGGCCTCTCGCTTGGCATGATGGCCGCCAGCGGTGTGCAAGCCGTGCCGCTGCACTGGGCCGCGCAGAACGATGTGCTGACCCTGGATCCGCATTCGCAGAACCATGGCACCACCAGCGCCATCCTGGCCCATGCCTATGAAGGCCTGACCCGCTACAGCAAGACCTACCAGATCGAGCCGGCGCTGGCCACCAAGTGGACCCACATCAGCCCGACCCAGGTGCGCTTCGAGCTGCGCAAGGGTGTCAAGTTCCATGACGGCACACCCTTCACCGCCGACGACGTGGTGTTCTCGCTGGCCCGCATCAAGCAGCCCCAGGGCACCCTGCAGGCCTTCGTGAACGGCATCGCCGAGATCAAGAAGATCGACAGCCACACGGTGGACTTCATCCTGTCGGCCCCCAACCCCATCCTGCTGCGCAACATCGTCGACTTCCGCATGGTCAGCAAGAGCTGGGCGGAGAAGAACAAGTCGGTCAACCTGCCGGACGTGAAGGTCAAGGAAGAGACCTTCGCAACCCGCAACACCAACGGCACCGGCCCCTACAAGATCACCGGCTGGCAGCCCGACCAGAAGATCAGCATGGTGGCCAACAAGGACTGGTGGGATGCCGCCAACGCCAGCAATGTCGATAGCGTGACCTACTCGCCGATCAAGTCCGACGCCACCCGCGTCGCGGCCCTGCTGTCCGGCGAGGTGGACCTGCTGACCGACCTGCCGACCCAGGACGTGCAGAAGCTGCGCAACGACGCCAAGCTGGCGGTGCTGGAAGGCACCGAGATCCGCACCATCTTCATCGCGATGGACCAGGGCAGCGACGAGATCCGCGGCTCCAGCATCAAGGGCAAGAACCCGCTGAAAGACAAGCGCGTGCGCGAGGCCCTGTCGGTGGCGATCGACCGTGAGGCGATCAAGCGCGCCATCATGCGCGGCTTGTCGGTGCCGGCCGGTCTCATGGTCGCCCCGGGCGTCAACGGCAACACACCGGACATCGACACGCCGCTGAAGGTCGATGCCGACAAGGCCAAGAAGCTGCTGGCCGAGGCCGGCTATGCGGACGGCTTCGAGGTGCCGCTGAACTGCCCGAACAACCGCTACGTCAACGACGAGGAGATCTGCCAGGCGGTGGTCTCGATGTGGGCCAGGATAGGCATCAAGGCCAGGCTGCAGACCGAGCCGATGTCGACCTTCAGCCCCAAGATCCAGGGCTTCGAGCACCAGCTCTTCCTGTTCGGCTGGGGCGTGCCGACCTATGACGCGCTCTACACCATCCAGTCCCTGGTGCGCACCAAGACCACCGGTGCCGATGGCAACTGGAACTACTTCCGCATCAGCGATGCCAAGATCGACCAGCTGACCGATGCGATGAAGATCGAGTCCGACGTCACCAAGCGCAACGGCCTGATCCGCGAGGCCCTGCTGCGCATGCGCGACGAGCATCTGTTCATCCCCATCCATCACCAGATGCGCCCCTGGGCGATGAAGAAGGGCGTCTCGACCGTGCACCGCTCGGACGACCGCCCGGAAGCGCGCTTCACCAACATCAAGTAGGCCGCGCAGCGCCTCAACGCGAAGGGCCACCCGAGGGTGGCCCTTTTCAATGCAGGCGCCGTATCAGGCCAGGGCCAGACGCTCGCGGGCCGCCCGGTACTCGCGCGCCAGTCGCTCGACCAGTGCTCGTGCCGGCACGATCTCGCGCACCGCGCCAATGCCCTGGCCGCTGCCCCAGATGTCCTTCCAGGCCTTCTTCGAGTCGCCGCCGAAGTTCATCGCGCTGGGGTCGCTCTCGGGCAGCTTGTCGGGGTCCATGCCGGCGTTGACGATGGAGCCGCGCAGATAGTTGCCGTGCACGCCGGTGAACAAATTGCTGTAGACGATGTCATCGCTGTTGGAGGCGACGATCATCTGCTTGTAAGCCTCGGTGGCGCGCGCCTCCTCGGTCGCGATGAAGGCCGAGCCGATGTAGGCGAAGTCCGCGCCCATCGCCTGGGCGGCCAGCACCGCATCGCCGCTGGCGATCGCGCCCGACAGTGCGATCGGGCCATCGAACCACTCGCGGATTTCCTGGATCAGCGCGAACGGGCTCTTGACGCCCGCATGGCCGCCGGCCCCGGCCGCCACCGCGATCAGGCCGTCGGCGCCCTTCTCGATCGCCTTCTTCGCGAACTTGTTATTGATGATGTCGTGAAGCACCACGCCGCCCCAGGCATGCACCGCGGCATTGACATCCTCGCGCGCGCCCAGCGAGGTGATGATGATGGGCACCTTGTACTTGGCGCACAGCGCCATATCGTGCTCCAAGCGGTCATTGCTCTTGTGCACGATCTGGTTGATCGCAAACGGCGCGGCCGGCTTGTCGGGATGGGCCTTGTTATGGGCCGCCAGCTCGGTGGTGATCTCGTTGAGCCATTCATCCAGCAGCTCGGCCGGACGGGCATTGAGTGCGGGCATAGCGCCGACGACGCCGGCCTTGCACTGCTCGATCACCAGCTTGGGATTGCTGATGATGAACAGCGGCGAGCCGATGATGGGCAGGGGCAGATTTTGCAGGACGGGAGGCAGGGCCACAAAGGTCTCCGTTCGTTGTGTCAGTGGGCGATCAGAAGGCATCCAGCGCCAGCGCGGTGACGCTGTCGGCGCCTTCGACGATGGCGTCGCGCAGGCCCGAGCTGCGGCTCAGGATGTGCTCGGCATAAAAGCGCGCCGTCGCGATCTTGGCGCTCATGAAGGGCACCTCCTCGCCGGCGGCGACCTTGTCCTCGGCCACGATCAGCGCGCGCGCAAGCTGCCAGCCGGCCACCAGATTGCCGGCCAGCATCAGATAGGGCACCGAGCCGGCGTAGGCCGCGTTCGGATTGCCCTTGCCCTGGGCGGCGATGAAGTCCACCACATCGAGATAGGCCTGGCGGGCCGCGCCCAGGCGCTTGGCCACGGCCTTGGATGCCACGCTGCTGCGCTGTTTCAGCAGCCCTTCGGTGGCCTCAATCTGGCCGGCAATGGCACGGGCGAGCTGGCCGCCGTCGCGCGTGGTCTTGCGGCCGACCAGGTCATTGGCCTGGATCGCGGTCGTGCCTTCGTAAATCGTCAGGATCTTGGCGTCGCGGTAGTGCTGGGCCGCGCCGGTCTCCTCGATGAAGCCCATGCCGCCGTGCACCTGCACACCCAGGTCGGTGACCTCCAGGCTCATCTCGGTGCTGTAGCCCTTGACCAGCGGCACCATGAATTCGTAGAAGGCCTGGTTATGCTTGCGGGTGTCGGCGTCGGGATGGTGGTGGGCCGCGTCATAGGCTGCGGCGGCCACGCTGGACATCGCACGGCAGCCCTCGGTCAGTGCGCGCATCGTCATCAGCATGCGGCGCACATCGGGGTGATGGATGATGGCGGCGCTGCCGGCCACCGAGCCGTCGACCGGGCGCGACTGCACGCGGTCGCGCGCGTAGCTCACCGCCTTCTGATAGGCCCGCTCGGCCACCGCGATGCCCTGCACGCCGACGCCGAAGCGGGCGGCGTTCATCATGATGAACATGTACTCGAGGCCGCGATTCTCCTGGCCGACCAGCGTACCGATCGCGCCGCCGTGGTCGCCGAACTGCAGCACCGCCGTCGGGCTGGCCTTGATGCCCATCTTGTGCTCGATCGAGACGCAGTGCGCGTCATTGCGCGCGCCCAGCGAGCCGTCGGCATTGACCAGGAACTTGGGCACGATGAAGAGGCTGATGCCCTTGACGCCCTCGGGCGCTCCGACCACGCGGGCCAGCACCAGATGGACGATGTTCTCGGCCATATCGTGCTCGCCATAGGTGATGAAGATCTTGGTGCCGAAGATCTTGTAGCTGCCATCGGGCTGCGGCTCGGCGCGGGTGCGCACCTGGGCAAGATCTGACCCCGCCTGCGGCTCGGTCAGATTCATCGTACCGGTCCATTTGCCGGCCACCAGATTGGGCAGGTAGATGGCCTTCTGCTCATCGCTGCCGGCCGTCAGCAAGGCCTCGATGGCGCCATCGCTGAGCAGCGGACACAAGGCGAAGCTCACATTGGCGCTGTTGATCATCTCGCCGCAGGCCGCGCCTATGGTCTTGGGCAGACCCTGGCCGCCGAATTCGGTCGGGTGCTGCAAGCCCTGCCAGCCGCCGTCGGCGAACTGGCGGAAAGCCTCCTTGAAACCCGGGGTCGTGAAGACCTGGCCGTCCTTGAAGTAGGAGGGGTTCTTGTCGCCCTCGAAGTTCAGCGGCGCGATCACGTCCTCATTGAGCTTGGCGCATTCCTCCAGCACGGCCTGGGCCGTGTCGATGCCGAAGTCGGCAAAGGCCGGAATCTCGGTCAGCGCCTGCAGGCCGGCAAGCTCCTGCATATTGAACAGCATGTCTTTGACGGGGGCTCGGTAGCTCATGGTGTCTTGTCTCCAGATACAACAAGGGCGCCGCGACCAGACAGTCGGGCGCCCTTCATCGGTTTCGAGCGGGCGCTCAGAGGGCGTTGATCAGCTCGGGCACGGCGGTGAACAGATCGGCTTCCAGGCCGTAGTCGGCCACCGAGAAAATCGGCGCTTCCGGATCCTTGTTGATCGCGACGATCACCTTGGAGTCCTTCATGCCGGCAAGGTGCTGGATCGCGCCGGAGATGCCGGCAGCGATATAGAGCTGGGGCGCGACGATCTTGCCGGTCTGGCCGACCTGCCAGTCGTTCGGCGCGTAGCCGGCATCCACGGCGGCGCGCGAGGCGCCCAGCGCCGCGCCGAGCTTGTCGGCCAGCGGGGTCAGCACTTCATTGAACTTGTCGCTGCTGCCCAGGGCGCGGCCACCGGAGACGATGATCTTGGCGGCGGTCAGCTCGGGGCGGTCGCTCTTGGTCACTTCACGGCCGGCGAAGCTGCTCTTGCCGGAATCGGTGGCGGCGGCCAGCGTTTCGACGGCGGCCGAACCGCCCGCAGCGGCGGCGGCGTCAAAGCCGGTCGTTCGCACGGTCAGCACCTTGGTGGCGTCGCTGGACTGCACGGTGGCGATCGCGTTGCCGGCGTAGATCGGGCGCTCGAAGGTGTCGGCGCTGATGACCTTGGTGACATCGCTCAGCTGGGCCACGTCCAGCAGGGCCGCGACGCGCGGCGCGACGTTCTTGCCGGAGGCGGTGGCCGGGAACAGGATGTGGCTGTAGCCACCGGCGATGGCCACCACTTGCGCGGCCAGGTTCTCGGCCAGGCCATCGGCCAGCTGGGCAGCGTCGGCATGCAGCACCTTGCTGACGCCAGCGATCTGCGCGGCAGCGGCGGCAGCGGCGGCGGCATTGGAGCCGGCGACCAGCACGTGGACATCACCACCACAGGCGGCGGCAGCGGTGACGGTGTTCAGCGTCGCGCCCTTGATGGAGGCGTTGTCGTGTTCAGCAATTACGAGAGAGGTCATTCATTTCTCCAGACTTCTAGTCAGTTGAGGACAGAGCTACTCGCTACGCTCGGGCGGTCTGTCCCGCAAGGCCATTAAATGACCTTCGCTTCATTCTTCAACTTGTTCACCAGCGTGGCCACATCCGGCACCTTGATGCCGGCGCTGCGCTTGGGCGGCTCCTCGACCTTCAGGGTCTTGATGCGCGGCGCCACGTCCACGCCCAGATCGGCCGGCTTGACGATGTCGAGCTGCTTCTTCTTGGCCTTCATGATGTTGGGCAGGGTCACGTAGCGCGGCTCGTTCAGGCGCAGATCGGTCGTGATCACGGCCGGCAGGCTCAGCTTGACGGTTTCCAGGCCGCCGTCGACTTCGCGGGTCACGGAGACCTTGCCGTCGGCGACTTCGACCTTGGAGGCGAAGGTGCCCTGCGGCAGGCCGGCCAGCGCGGCCAGCATCTGGCCGGTCTGGTTGCAATCGTCGTCGATGGCCTGCTTGCCGAGAATCACCAGCTGCGGCTGCTCCTTGTCGACCAGGGCCTTAAGGATCTTGGCCACGGCCAGCGGCTGCAGCTCGGCGTCGGTCTCGACCAGGATGGCCCGGTCAGCACCGATGGCCATCGCGGTGCGCAGGGTTTCCTGGCACTGCGTCACACCGCAGGAGACGGCGATCACCTCGGTGACCACGCCTTTTTCCTTCAGGCGCACGGCTTCTTCGACGGCGATCTCGTCAAAGGGGTTCATGGACATCTTCACATTGGCGATGTCCACACCGGTGCCGTCGCTCTTGACGCGCACCTTGACGTTGTAATCGACCACTCGTTTGACAGGAACCAAGACCTTCATCGAAGTACTCCAAGGCTAATTGACGTTAACGTTAATCGGATTCTACGGGCCAGCCCCGGCAACGCTGAGTCATCCAGGCGTCAAATGTCCGAAAAAATAGCACGACCGTTCTATTCTAGCGACGTCTTGGGCGCGAGCGGCCCGACAAACTAGACTGCGCAACCTGATGACAAGCACCTTCAGCCCCACTTCCCCCTGCCTGGGCGTTTTCGATTCCGGTGTCGGCGGCCTGACCGTGCTGCGCGAATTGCGCGAGGCCCTGCCGGGTGCGCCGCTGCACTATCTGGCCGATACCGCTTATGCGCCCTATGGCGAGAAAAGCAGCGACTTCATCGCCGCCCGCAGCCTGATGATCGGCGAGTACCTGCTGAACCGAGGTGCGGTGATGCTGGTCGTCGCCTGCAATACGGCCACCGCCCACGCGGTCAACGCCTTGCGCGAGCGCTGGCCCGAGCTGCCCATCGTCGGCATCGAACCCGGCATCAAGCCGGCCGTGGCGGCTAGCCGCAATGGCCGCATCGGCGTGCTGGCCACACCGGCCACCATCGCCAGCGCGCGCTACCAAACCTTGATTGAGGCCCATGCCCGAGGCGTGCAGGTCTTCAGCCAGCCCTGCCCCGGACTGGCCGACCTGATCGAGACCGGTGAGTTGGACAGCCCGGCCCTGCGGGGCCTGATCGAGCGCTGCTGCGCACCGCTGCGCGAGGCCGGTGTCGACACCGTGCTGATGGGCTGCACCCATTACCCGCTGGTCCAGCCCCTGTTCCAGCAAGCACTGGGCCCAGAGGTCCAGCTGCTGAAGATCGAGGCGGCCGTTGCCAAGCAGGCTCAGCGTTATTGGGCCGGGGATGGTCAACCGAGCCTGGTCCTGGAAAGCACCGGCGACCCCGCCATACTGAGGCGCCTGGCCGCTAGCGCCATGGGTGGAACCACGCCGTCAACGCGCCAGGTCCGAATCTAAGCGCGCGCGGCCGCTACGCCGCGCTGCACATTGACGCCGGCCAACACCCACCAGCCCAGCAGGAAGAAGACGCCGGTGCTGAGGATGGCCAGGCGATGGTTACCGGCCGTCAGCCAGGTCACCAGGCCATAGGTCAGCGGCCCGATGATGGCCGCCAGCCGGGTCGCAAAAGCCCACAGGCCGAAGAACTCGGCCAGGCTGGCCGGCGGCGCCAGCGCGCCGACCATCGCTCGGCCGCAGGACTGGCTCGAGCCCATGCACAGGCCCGCCAGCACGGCGGCCACCCAGAACAACGCCGGCCCCTGAGCGACAAAGGCCAGCAGAATCATCGCCACCCAGCCCAGCAGGGTGAACTTCAAGGCCCGGCTGTGGCCGACACGATCCTCGAAATAGCCGAAAACAAAGGCTCCGACCGCCGACGCGATATTGACCAGGAACACCAAAGCCATGGTCTCGGCCTGCTTGAAGCCCAGGGTCTGCTCGGCATAGACCGCCGCCAAGGCGATCACCACCGCAATGCCCGCCTGATAGCTGACACCACAGGCCAGAAAGCGCATGAAATCGGGGTAGCGCCGCGCCCGCTGCCAGGACGCCTTCAGGCGATTCAGCGCCGATTGCGCCGGCGCCGGCTGCGTCTGAACCTGGGCGCGCTCGCGCAGCAGCACAAAGGTCGGCAGCGCGGCCAGCGCGTAGACACCGGCCGTGATGTACATGGTCACCGGCACAAACTCGCTGGCGCTCAGCCCCGCCGCCTGCGCATGCAGCACATAGGCCAGGCTCAGGCCCAGCGCCAGCATGCCGCCGAAATAGCCGAAGGCCCAGCCCCAGCCGGACACCCGCCCCAGCGAATCGCGCCGCGCCAGTTCGGGCAGGAAAGCCCCGATCAAGGCCTCGCCGCAGGCATAGCAGGTGTTGGAGACAACGACCGCCAGAGCGGCCCAAGCCAGTTGTCCCTGACCGGCCAGGCCCAGCCCTATCGTCGAGATGACGCAGCCCGTGGTCATCAGCATCAGCAGCCGCTTCTTGGCCGCGCGCGCATCGGCATAAGCCCCCAGCGCCGGCATGATCAGCATGACGAGAAAGCTGGACAGCGCGATCAGCGAGGTCCACAGCAAGGTGGCCGAAGCGCTGGACTGCGCGATGACGCCAACGAAGTAGGCGTTATAGACGGCGGTCAGCACCACCGTGGTGTAGCCGGAGTTGGCGAAGTCATACATCGACCAGCCGAACACCTCACGCTTCTTGACGCCCGGATTCAGCAACTCTTGTGCAAACAGTCCCACCGCCACCCCTCGTTGGTCGTTATGGCCCTCGAAGGGCATGGTGCCCGGGACGGGACTTGAACCCGTACGACCGCAAGGTCGGCGGATTTTAAGTCCGCTGCGTCTACCAATTTCACCACCCGGGCGTGGGCTGCATTATCACTGCGGCACAAATGAGAAAGGGAAGCCATCAGGCTTCCCTTTTCATTTTGGAGCGGGTAACGAGGCTCGAACTCGTGACCTCGACCTTGGCAAGGTCGCGCTCTACCAACTGAGCTACACCCGCATTTCATTCGCCGCATTTTGTCCGGCCTGCTGGCCGAACCCGGTGCGAACCGGTTTTTTTGGAGCGGGTAACGAGGCTCGAACTCGTGACCTCGACCTTGGCAAGGTCGCGCTCTACCAACTGAGCTACACCCGCATTTCATTCGCCGCATTTTGTCCGGCCTGCTGGCCGAACCCGGTGCGAACCGGTTTTTTTGGAGCGGGTAACGAGGCTCGAACTCGTGACCTCGACCTTGGCAAGGTCGCGCTCTACCAACTGAGCTACACCCGCATTTCATTCGACGCATTGTGTCCGGCCTGCTGGCCGACCCCGGGGCGAACCGGTTTTTTTGGAGCGGGTACCGAGGCTCGAACTCGTGACCTCGACCTTGGCAAGGTCGCGCTCTACCAACTGAGCTACACCCGCATTGAATTCTTGGAGGCGCGGTCCGGAGTCGAACCGGACTAACCGGATTTGCAATCCGGGGCATAACCGCTTTGCTACCGCGCCTTAGAAATCAGATTTTCTTACCGCCATCACTGCTTTTGGTGAAGCACTGATGGAAATGGGAAGCCGGGGCTTCCCATTTATATGCCTGGAGCGGGTAACGAGGCTCGAACTCGTGACCTCGACCTTGGCAAGGTCGCGCTCTACCAACTGAGCTACACCCGCATTTCATTAGCAGACTGTTGTCAAGCCTGCTGGCCGAACCCGGTGCGAACCGGTTTTTGTGGAGCGGGTAACGAGGCTCGAACTCGTGACCTCGACCTTGGCAAGGTCGCGCTCTACCAACTGAGCTACACCCGCATAGTTTCAACACACTGCTCGCTGGATGTTTGAATTTCTTCAATCGTCCTGCGCCGTTTGCGCTGAAGCAGCTATTCTATACCGGATTTTAGAACTCACGCAAGGCCTCCAGGCCTTGCATGACTCAAATCTCAGTGCGTCGCCGCCGGAGGCGCCGCCACGGCCGCGTCGGCCGTGGCCGCCCCGGCCGGCTCTTCATCAGGCCGTGCCCCCGGCCTCGACTCCAGCGCCCCGTCCAGCACCCGATCACTCCAGCGCCCCGGCACGATCTCGAGCTGGTTCTTGACGTTCTCCGGAATGTCCTGCAGGTCCTTGACGTTCTCTTCCGGAATCATCACGGTCTTGATGCCACCACGGTGCGCAGCCAGCAGCTTTTCCTTCAGGCCGCCGATCGCGGTGACCTCGCCACGCAGCGTGATTTCGCCGGTCATCGCCACATCGGCACGCACCGGGATGCCCGTCAGCGCCGAGACAAAGGCCGTCGTCATCGCCGCGCCGGCACTGGGACCGTCCTTGGGCGTCGCGCCATCGGGCACATGGATGTGCACATCGCGCTTCTCGAAGGCCTCGTCCTTGATGCCCAGGCGGCGGGCGCGCGAACGCACGACGGTGCGGGCCGCCTCGACCGATTCCTTCATCACATCGCCCAGCGAACCGGTGCGGATGATGTTGCCCTTGCCCGGCATCGCTGTCGCCTCGATGGTCAGCAGATCGCCACCCACCTCGGTCCAGGCCAGACCGACCACCTGGCCGACCTGGTTCTTCTTCTCGGCACGGCCGAAGTCGTACTTGCGCACGCCCAGGAAGTCGTTGAGGTTGTCCTCGGTAACGACAGCTTGGCCCTCGACGGTCTTCAGCGCCAGATTCTTCACCACCTTGCGGCAGATCTTGGAGATCTCGCGTTCCAGCGAGCGCACGCCAGCCTCGCGGGTGTAGTAGCGGATGATGCCGCGGATGGCCGACTCGGTGACGTCCATCTCCTCGTCCTTGACGCCATTGTTCTTGCGCTGCTTGGGCAGCAAGTAGCGCTGGGCGATATTGACCTTCTCGTCCTCGGTGTAGCCGGACAGGCGAATGACCTCCATCCGGTCCAGCAGGGCCGGCGGGATATTCATCGAGTTCGAGGTGGCCACGAACATCACATCGCTGAGGTCGAAATCGACCTCGACGTAATGGTCGCCGAAGGTGTGGTTCTGCTCGGGGTCCAGAACCTCCAGCAGCGCCGATGACGGATCACCGCGGAAATCCATGCCCAGCTTGTCGATCTCGTCGAGCAGGAACAGCGGATTGCGCGTGCCGACCTTGGACAGCGACTGCAGCACCTTGCCCGGCATAGAGCCGATATAGGTGCGGCGGTGGCCGCGGATCTCGGCCTCGTCTCGCACACCGCCCAAGGCCATGCGCACGAACTTGCGGCCGGTGGCGCGCGCCACCGACTGACCCAGCGAGGTCTTGCCGACACCCGGGGGGCCGACCAGGCACAGGATGGGCGCCTTGACCTTGTCGACGCGCTGTTGCACCGCGAGGTACTCGAGGATGCGGTCCTTGACCTTGTCCAGGCCGTAATGGTCTTCATTCAGCACGCCTTCGGCATTGCTGAGGTCGTACTTGATCTTGGTCTTCTTGCTCCAGGGGAGGTTGACCAGGGTCTCGATGTAGTTGCGCACCACGGTGGCTTCGGCCGACATCGGCGACATCAGCTTGAGCTTCTTCAACTCGCTGTCGGCCTTCTTGCGGGCTTCCTTGGGCATGCGGGCAGCTTGGATCTTCTTGTCCAGGTCTTCGAGGTCCGCGCCCTCTTCGCCGTCGCCCAGTTCCTTCTGGATCGCCTTGACCTGCTCGTTCAGGTAGTACTCGCGCTGGCTCTTCTCCATCTGGCGCTTGACGCGACCACGGATGCGCTTTTCGACCTGCAGGATATCGACCTCGTGCTCGAGCAGATCAAGCAGCTTCTCCAGGCGCTTGCCGACCTCGGACAGGTCCAGCACCGACTGCTTGGCGTCGAGCTTGAGCGGCAGATGCGCGGCGATGGTGTCGGCCAGGCGACCGGCATCGTCGATGCCGGCGATCGAGGTAAGGATCTCGGGCGGGATCTTCTTGTTGAGCTTGACGTACTGGTCAAACTGCTGGGTCACCGCGCGACGCAGCGCCTCGACCTCGGGCTTGGTATCGGCCTCCGGCGGAATCGGCACGACCTCGGCAACAAAGTGTTCCTCGGTCTCGGTGATGCTGCTGGTGCTGGCGCGCTGCAGACCTTCGACCAGCACCTTGACCGTGCCATCGGGCAACTTGAGCATCTGCAGAATGCTGGAGACGCAGCCAACCTCGAACATATCGTCGGGCTTGGGTTCGTCCTTGCCGGCGGCCTTCTGGGCCACCAGCATGATTTGACGACCGGCTTCCATCGCGGCTTCCAAAGCCTTGATGGACTTGGGGCGCCCGACGAACAGCGGGATCACCATATGCGGGAACACCACCACATCGCGCAGCGGCAGCAGCGGCAGGGTGATGGGTTCGGCGGGCAGAACGGGATGACCGGACATGAAAACCTCTCTTTCTCAGGCCCATCTGCGGCCTGAGGGGGTAAATGCAAGACGCCGAAGGGGAAGGATAGATCAGGCGCTGGCCTTGGCCTGCTCGCGATACACGAGCAGGGGTTTGGCCTCTTCCTCGATGTTGTGCTCGTCCAGCACCACCTTGGCCACACCATCCAGGGCGGGCAGTTCGAACATGGTGTCGATCAGCGACTGCTCCATGATGGAGCGCAGGCCGCGGGCACCGGTCTTGCGGGCCAAGGCCTTGCGGGCAATCGCCGCCAGGCCGGAGGGTCGCACTTCCAGCTCCACACCGTCCATCGCGAACAACTGCTGGTACTGCTTCAGCAAGGCGTTCTTGGGCTCGGTCAGGATCTGCACCAGCGCGTCCTCGGTCAGCTCGCCCAAGGTGGCCACGACCGGCAGACGGCCGACCAGTTCGGGAATCAGACCGAACTTGATCAGATCCTCGGGCTCGACCTCGCGGAAGACCTCGGAGACGCGGCGCTCGGTCTTGGTCTTGACCGTCGCGCCAAAGCCGATGCCCGACTTCTCGGAGCGGTTCTGGATGACCTTCTCCAGGCCATCGAAAGCACCGCCGCAGATGAACAGGATGTTGGTCGTGTCGATCTGCAGGAAGTCCTGGTTCGGATGCTTGCGCCCGCCCTGCGGCGGCACCGAAGCCATCGTGCCCTCGACCAGCTTCAGCAAGGCCTGCTGCACGCCCTCGCCCGAGACATCGCGGGTGATTGAGGGGTTGTCGGCCTTGCGGCTGATCTTGTCGATCTCGTCGATGTAGACGATGCCGCGCTGGGCGCGCTCGACATCGTAATTGCAGTTCTGCAGCAGCTTCTGGATGATGTTCTCGACATCCTCGCCGACATAGCCGGCCTCGGTCAGCGTGGTCGCATCAGCGATCACGAAGGGGACATTCAGCAGGCGCGCCAGGGTCTGGGCCAGCAGGGTCTTGCCGGAGCCGGTGGGGCCGATCAAGAGGATGTTGCTCTTGGACAGCTCGACCGAATCCTTGTTGCCGGCCATATGGCGCAGGCGCTTGTAATGGTTGTAGACCGCCACCGCCAGGGTGCGCTTGGCGACGTCCTGGCCAATCACATAGTTGTCGAGGCTGGCCTTGATCTCGCTGGGCACGGGCAGATCGGACTTGCTGGCGCGCGCCGGCGTGCTGTCGGCGGGCACTTCATCGCGAATGATGTCGTTGCACAGCTCGATGCACTCGTCGCAGATGAATACCGACGGGCCGGCGATGAGCTTCTTCACCTCATGCTGGCTCTTGCCGCAGAAGGAGCAGTACAAGACTTTTTCGCTGGAGTTGCCTTTTTTCTCGGCCATGGATCTGCTTCAAATTCAGGCGTGAGTGCCTGATGGGATGATAGTTCAAACGCCGACGGGGCCCTTGCGTCGATAAGGGCCCCGATCCAGCACCAGTTGAGTCCGGCCCCGAGTTCAGGGGCGCTTTTCGAGCACCTGATCGATCAGGCCGTAGCTCTGCGCCTCGGGAGCGGACATGAAATAGTCGCGCTCGGTGTCCAGCTGGATCTTCTCCAGGCTCTGACCGGTACGCTCTGCCAGGATGCGATTGAGCTGCTCGCGGGTCTTCAGGATCTCGCGGGCATGGATCTCGATGTCCGTGGCCTGGCCCTGGGCGCCGCCCAGCGGCTGGTGGATCATGATCTTGGCATTGGGCAGCGACATGCGCTTGCCCTTGGCGCCGGCCGCCAGCAGGAAGGCGCCCATGCTGGCCGCCATGCCCATGCACAGGGTCGCCACCTGGGGCTTGATGAAATTCATCGTGTCGAAGATCGACATGCCGGCCGAGACGCTGCCGCCGGGGGAGTTGATATAGAGGGAAATGTCCTTGTCCGGATTTTCGCTTTCCAGGAACAGCAGCTGGGCCACCACCAGATTGGCCACCGCGTCATTGACCGGGCCGACCAGGAAGACGATGCGCTCACGCAGCAGGCGGCTGTAGATGTCATAGGCGCGCTCGCCGCGGCCCGATTGTTCGATGACGATGGGCACCTTGCCCAGATTGCTTGTTTCCAGCGCGCTCATGAATGTCCTCGCAAGTGAGGCTTTGTTATTGGGGCTGATTATGTCGCTTCAAGACGGGAGGCCGCAGAAAGGGCAAAGGCGCCGGCCTTGCGGCGCGGCGCCCTTGCGCTCAGCTCAGACCAACGCTCAGTTGGCGGTCGCCATCAGCTCGTCGAACGGCAGGGCCTTGTCGGTGACCTTGACCTTGGACAGCACAAAGTCCGTCACATTGTTCTCGATCACGACGGCCTCGACCTCGGCCAGACGCTCGCGGTCGCTCAGATACCAGCGCACCACCTCGGCCGGCTTCTCGTAGCTCTGCGCCAGCTCTTCGATATGGGCTTGCAGCTGCTCGGGCTTGGCCTGCAGGCTGGTGGCGCGCACCAGCTCGGCCACCACCAAGCCCAGGCGCACGCGGCGCTCGGCCTGGGGCTTGAACAGCTCCTCGGGGATCGGCGCCTTGTCGGCGTCCTTGATGCCACGCTTCTTCAGATCCTCGCGGGCATTGGCGACCAGGCGCTCGGTCTCGCTGGCGATCAGCGCGTTCGGCACGTCCAGCTCGGCAGAAGCCACCAGAGCGTCCATCACGGCGCCCTTGTTGCGGGCCAGCACGCGGAACTTGACCTCGCGCTCGAGATTCTTCTTGATGTCGGCGCGCAGCGCCTCGACCGTGGCTTCCTTGATGCCCAGCGACTTGGCAAAGGCCTCGTTCACTTCGGGCAGGTGCTGGGCCTCGATCTTCTTCAAGGTCACCAGGAAGTCGGCTTCCTTGCCGGCCACGTCCTTGCCGTGGTAGTCCTCAGGGAAGGCCAGCGGGAAGGTCTTGGACTCGCCCGACTTCATGCCGCGCACGGCCTTCTCGAAGGCTTCCAGCATCTGGCCTTCGCCGATGATGAACTGGAAGGCCTCGGCCTTGCCGCCGGCGAAGGGCTCGCCGTCGATCTTGCCTTCGAAGTCGATCGTGACGCGGTCCTCGTCGCTGGCAGCCTCGGCGGCGGCGCGCTGAGCGAAGGTGCGACGCTGCTTGCGCAGGATCTCGACGGTCTTGTCGATCGCGGCATCGGTCACTTCGCTGCCGATGCGCTCGACTTCGGCGGCCGACAGGTCGCCGATCTTGACCTCGGGATAGACCTCGAAGGTGGCGTCAAACGCCATCTGGCCTTCGCCGGCCTCGTCCTTCTGGGCGATGCGGGGCATGCCGGCCACGCGCAGCTTGGCTTCGTTGGCGGCGCTGGAGAAGGCCTCGCCCAGCTTGTCGTTCATGACCTCGTACTGGACCGAGTAGCCATAACGCTGGGTGACCACGCTCATCGGCACCTTGCCGGGGCGGAAGCCGTCGGCCTTGACCGTGCGGGCCAGCTTCTTCAAACGGGTTTCGACTTCGCTGTTGATGTCAGCGGCCGCCAGCGTGAGCGTGATGCGGCGTTCGAGCTTTTCGAGGGTTTCGACGGTGACAGCCATAGTTGACTCAATACAAAGTTATCTGGTGCGCGGGGCCGGACTCGAACCGGCACGCCCGTGAAGGCGTCAGGACCTAAACCTGGTGCGTCTACCAATTTCGCCACCCGCGCGAGTGGATCCAGGATTGTGTTGACGCCGAAGAAGATCCCCGGCGCCGCCTCAACCCTGTGGCAATTCGGCAAACCGGAGATTGTAGCCTCTCGCCGGCATGAAAATTTGGCCCAGGTAAACCCGGGCTGTCAGAAGCGCGACGCGGCGTCGCTGGGGCGCTGGATGCGGAACCAGGCCGCATACATCGCCGGCAGCGCCAGCAGGGTCAGCGCGGTCGCGACGATCAGGCCGCCCATGATGGCCACGGCCATCGGCCCCCAGAACACCGAGCGCGACAGGGGCACCATGGCCAGCACGGCGGCCGCGGCCGTCAGCACGATGGGCCGGAAGCGCCGCACGGCCGACTCGACAATCGCCTGCCAGGCCGGCACCCCGCGCTCGCGGTCCTGCTCGATCTGGTCGATCAGGATCACCGAGTTGCGCATGATCATGCCCATCAGCGCGATCACGCCCAGCAGCGCGACAAAGCCGAAAGGCCGGTCCAGCAGCAGCAGCGCCGCCGCCACGCCGGCAATGCCCAGCGGCCCGGTCAGGAACACCAGCATCGAGCGCGAGAAGCTCTGGAGCTGCAGCATCAGCAAGGTGAAAGTGATGAACAGCATGATGGGCACACCGGCCGCGATCGAGCCCTGGCCCTTGCTGCTTTCCTCCACCGCCCCGGCCACATCGATCGAATAGCCCAGCGGCATCTTGGCCTGCAGCTCCTTGAGCTGCGGCCAGATCTGGGCCGAGACCGTGGCTCCTTGCAGGCCCTCGGCCACATCGCCCTGCACGGTGATCGCGTAATTGCGGCCCTCGCGCTGCAGCAGACCCGGCTCCCATTCGAAGCTGACCTTGGCGATCTGGGTCAGCGGAATGCTGCGCCCGCTGGCGGTCGGCACATAGGCATTGCCCAGATCGGTGATGGCCTCGCGCTCGGCCAGCGGCTGGCGCAGCACGATGTCGATCAGCTTGTCGCCCTCGCGGTACTGGCCTATCGTGCTGCCGGACAGCAGGGTGCGCGAGGCCTGCGCCAGGCTCTGGCTGCTGACGCCCAGCGCGCGCGCCTTGTCCTGATCAACCTCCAGGCGCAGCGACTTGACCGACTCGTTCCAGTTGTCGTTGACGCCGCGCATATTCGGGTTGGCGCGCAGAATCGCCTTGGCCTGGTCGGCCCACAGCCGCACGGTCGCGACATCGCTGCCGGCGACGCGGAACTGCACCGGATACGACACCGGCGGCCCGTTGGGGAGCAGCTTGACGCGGCTGCGCACCTCGGGGAACTCGGCCGCCACCAGCGCCGGCAGGCGCTTGCGCAAGGCCTCGCGCTCGCGCAGATTCTTCGGCAGCACGATGGCCTGGCTGACGTTGGGCGCCGGGAAGATCTGGTCCAGCGGCAGATAAAAGCGCGGCACGCCGCTGCCTATCCAGGTGCTGACCGAGTCGACACCCGGCTCGCGCATCATGCGTGCCTCAAAGCGCTGCGCGATCGCGCGGCTCTGCTCTATCGTCGCGCCCTCGGGCAGCGTGAAGTCGACCAGGATCTCCGGGCGGCTGGAGTCCGGGAAGAACTGCTGCTGCACCCGCCCCATGCCGACTAGGCCCAACGCGAAGATCAGCACCGTCATGCCGATGGTCTTCCAGCGGTTCTGCACGCACCACAGCACCAGGCGGCGAAAGCGGTTGTAGAACGGCGTGTCGAACAGCTCATGCGCCCCGCCCTCGCCGGCCACATGGCTGCGCAGCAGCAGCGAGCCCAGATAGGGCACGAAATAGATAGACACCACCCAGGAGATCACCAGCGCGGCCGCCGTCACCGCGAAGATCGCGAAGGTGTATTCGCCGGTGGCCGACTGGGCCATGCCGATGGGCAGGAAGCCCACCGCCGTGATCAGGGTGCCGGTCAGCATGGGCATTGCCGTCGCGTCATAGGCAAAGGTCGCGGCGTGCATCTTGTCGTAGCCCTCTTCGAGCTTGCGCACCATCATCTCGACCGCAATGATGGCGTCGTCGACCAGCAGGCCCAGCGCGATGATCAGCGAGCCCAGCGAGATCTTGTGCAGGCCCACGCTCCAGTAAAACATCGTCACAAAGGTGATCGCCAGCACCAGCGGGATCGTGATCGCCACCACCAGGCCGGGCCAGATGTCGATGCGCAGCGGCTTGGTGTGCAGACCCAGCGCGATGAAGCTGACCGCCAGCACGATCACCACCGCCTCGATCAGCACCTGCACGAACTCGTTGACCGAGCGCGTCACCGCCTGCGGCTGATCCTGGATCTGTGCCAGCTCGATGCCGGCCGGCAGCTCCTTGCGGATCTTGGCGCTGGCCGCCTGCAAGGCCTTGCCCAGCGCGATGATGTCGCCGCCCTTGGACATCGAGATGCCCAGCGCCACCACATCCTTGCCCTGGTGGCGCACCATGATGGACGGCGGATCGGCATAGGCGCGCTTGATCTCCGCGATGTCGGACAGGCGGATGCTGCTGGCGATGCCGGTGGCCGGATTGATCGCGCGGATCGGAAAGTCCTTCAGCGCCTGCACCGAATTGAGCTGGCCGCCGATACGAACCTGCAGATTGCCGCTGCCGGCATTCAGCACGCCGGCGCCCTCGACGGCGTTCTGCGCCCCGAGCTGATTGATCACCTGGCCGAAGTCCAGGCCCAGTTCGGCCAGGCGCTTCTGCGAGATCTCGATGAAGAGTTTTTCCGCCTGGGCGCCAAAGGTCTCGACCTTGGCAACATCGGGCAGCTTCAGCAACTGGGCCCGCACCCGGTCGGCATGCTCGCGCAACTCCTCGCGGCTGAAACCATCGGCCGACAGCGCCAGGATGGAGCCATAGACATCGCCGAATTCGTCATTGAACAGCGGCCCGAGCACCCCCTGGGGCAGGGTGTGGCGCATATCGCCGACCTTTTTGCGCACCAGATACCAGGTGCCGGCGACCTCCTTGGCCGGCGTGCTGTCCTTCAGCTGGAACAGGGTCAGCGACTCGCCCGGCTTCGTGAAGCTGCGGATCTTGTCGGCATGGGGCACCTCCTGCAGCGTCTTCTCGATCTTGTCGGTCACCTGCTCGGCCACCTGCTGCGCGGTCGCGCCGGGCCAGAAGGCCTGGACCACCATGATGCGGAAGGTGAACGGCGGGTCCTCGTCCTGGCCCAGCTGGAAATAGGCGGCAAAGCCCATCACCATCAGCACCACCATCAGATAGCGGGTCAGGGCCGGATGCTCCAAGGCCCAGCGGGACACATTGAAGCGTGAGCCCACATAGGGCTTGGTCGAAGTGCTCATGCGCGCCTGGCCTTGTTCTTAACGGGAAGCGGCCGCGGCTGCGGGCTCGGCATAACGCTTGACCTTCAGGCCCGCAGTCAGCACATGGACACCGGCGGTCACGACTTCCTGGCCGGGCACCAGCCCGCCGGACACCACCACCTCATTGCCGTCGGCACCGGCCACCTGGATGGGCTGCAGCTTCAAGGTCATGGTCTTGCCGTCGAGCAGCCAGACCGAGGTCTTGCCCTGCTGCTCCAGCACCGCCGTCAGCGGCAGCTTGATCACATGGGCTTGCTTGGGCAGCTCCAGCAGCACGGTCGCCGTCTGGCCGAGCCGCGCATCGAGCTTGCCGGCATCGGCCTTGACCAGGAAGGTGCGCGTGGTCGGGTCCGCCGCCGCCGACACCTCGCGCAGTTGCACCGGCTGCGCCGCCTGCTCGCTGCCCCAGAGCTTGACGGTCAGCGCGCCGGGCCGACTGGCCGCCGCGCGCAGCCTGGCAATCATCTGCTCGGGCACCGAGAACACCACGTCTTTCGGCCCCGCATGGGCCAGCTGCAGCACCGGCGTGCCGGCCGCCACCACCATGCCCGGCTCGGCATACACCGCCGTGACCACACCGCCGGCATCGGCCGTCAGCTGGGCATAGGCCGACTGATTGCTCTGCGCACTGGACTGCGCCTTGGCCTGATCCAGCTGGGCCTGGGCGGCCTTGAAGGCGGCGTCGCGCCGCTCCAGCTCGGCCGCGCTGATGAAGCCCTGCTGGTGCAGCTCGATGAAACGCTTGTAGTCGGCACCGGCCTGGTCGCGGTTGACGCGGGCGGCCTGCATGCCGGCGCGCGCCGCGTCCTGGGCGAGCAGCAGGTCCTGCGCATCGATGCGGGCCAGCAGCTGACCCGGCTTGACGGTATCGCCCAGATTGACGCGGCGCTCCAGCAGCTTGCCGCTGACCCGGAAGGACAGGCGCGACTCGGTGCGGGCGCGCAGCTCGGCCGCGTACTCATGGGTCAGCCCGGCGCTGTCACTGGCCACCACCAGGGTGCGCACGGCCCGCTCGGGCTCGGGCGCGGGAGCGGGCTTGCTGCAGGCGGACAGCAGCAGGGCCGACGCCAGCAGCAGACCCAGGGATTGGACTTGGGACATGGGTAACCTCATCAAAGCCGGCAGCGCCGCAGTAACTGACTAATTGGTCAGTAATGTATTTGTCGCTTTGAGGCCTGTCAAACCCGGCTGTGCCTTGTTTTGGCGACCTCGCGCATCAGCACACCCTCCGGCTGCGCACACAATGCCGGCCGTGAGCATAGAACACTACGAAAACTTTCCCGTCGCTTCCTGGCTCTGTCCGCCGGCCCTGCGCCCGGCCATTGCCGCGATCTACCACTTCGCCCGCACCGCCGACGACATCGCCGACGAGGGCGAGGCCTCGGCCGAACAGCGCCTGGCCGAGCTGCGCGCCTACCGCGCGGATCTGCAGGCGGTCTCGCGGGGCCAGCCGCCCTCGCCGCGCTGGGCTGCCCGCGTCTTCACGCCGCTGGGCCCGGTGTTGCAGCGCCACCGGCTGCCGCTGCCCCTGCTCGAAGCGCTGCTGGACGCCTTCGAGCAGGACCTGGTCAAGACCCGCTATGCCGACCGCGCCGAGCTGCTCGATTACTGCCGCCGCTCGGCCGACCCGGTCGGTCGGCTGCTGCTGCATCTGTATGGCGTCGGCGACGCACAGGCGCTGCGCCAGTCGGACGCGATCTGCTCCAGCCTGCAGCTGATCAATTTCTGGCAGGACATGAGCCGCGACGGCCCGCGCGGCCGCGTTTACGCGCCCCAGCAAGACCTGGCACGCCACGGCCTGAGCGCCGAGGCCCTGCAGCGCTGCGAAGACAGCCCCGCCGCCCGCGCCCTGCTGCGCGAACTGTGCGACTGGGCCGAGTACCTGATGCACGAGGGCGCGCCGCTGGTGCACCGGCTGCCCGGTCGGACCGGCTGGGAGCTGCGCCTGGTGGTACAAGGCGGCCTGCGCATTCTTGCGAAAATCAAGGCCATGGATCACGCCACCCTGCTCACCCGCCCCCGTCTGCATGCGATAGACCTGCCCACGATGCTGTGGCGGGCCCTGCGTATGAATGCGAGCCAGAACGCTCGCGTGGAGGCCCAGTGACACCCGAGCAATACGTTCAGGACAAGGCGGCCAAGAGCGGATCGAGCTTCTACTACGCCTTCCTCTTCCTGCCGCCGCCGCGCCGCGCCGCGATCACCGCCTTCTACGCCTTCTGCCGCGAGATCGACGATGTGGTCGACGAAATCCAGGACCCCGGCATCGCCGCCACCAAGCTGGCCTGGTGGCGCAAGGAAGCGGCCGGCGCTTTTGCCGGCTCGCCGCAGCATCCGGCGATGAAGGCGCTGATGCCCCATGTGGCCGACTACGACATCCGGCTCGAGCATCTGATGGCCGTCATCGACGGCTGCCAGATGGACCTGGAGCAGACCCGCTATCTGGACTACCCGGGCCTGCAGCGCTACTGCCATCTGGTGGCCGGCGTGGTCGGCGAGGTGGCCTCGGGCATCTTCGGCCGCAGCGAACCGGCCACCATCGCCTACGCCCACAAGCTGGGCCAGGCCCTGCAGCTGACCAATATCATCCGCGACGTTGGCGACGATGCGCGACGCGGCCGCATCTATCTGCCGATCTCGGAGCTGCAGCAGTTCGACGTCAAGGCCCACGAAATTCTCAAGCGTGAGAAGCCCTGGGGCTATAGCGAACGCTTCAGCGCGCTGATGCAGTTCCAGGCCCGGCGTGCCCATGCGCTCTACGACGAAGCCTTCGCACTGCTGCCCGAGACCGACCGGCGCACGCAAAAGCCCGGGCTGATGATGGCCCATATCTACCGCGCGCTGCTGCGGGAGATCGAGGCCGAGCAGTTCCAGGTGCTGCATCAGCGCATCTCGCTGACGCCGCTGCGCAAGCTCTGGATCGCGATGAAGACCAATTGGCGCGGCCGGTGAAGCGCGTCGCCGTCATCGGCGGCGGCTGGGCCGGCCTGGCGGCGGCGGTGCGGGCCACCGACGCCGGGCACCGCGTCACGCTGATCGAGATGGCGCCGCAGCTGGGCGG
>NZ_JAQOWX010000045.1:0-40903 GCF_028462495.1 Paucibacter sp. XJ19-41 | reverse complement strand
CCAGCTGCGGGCGCTGGCCTGGCGCCCCTCGGCGGCCTCGCGATGGGCCGCAGCCGCCAGGGCCTCGGGCTGGCGCTGCCAGGCGGCCGCGAACAGCTCGGCCAGGCCGGTCTGTGCCTGCGCGGGCAGGCTCAGGGCCATCGCGATGACGCAACAGCCCGCCCCCTGGGTGATCCAGGGTCTTGTGATCTTCATGGTGTCCCTCGTCTGGGACGGGCGCACAGGCCCGCCCGGTCAACAACAGATGTCGACGCGGGGCTGGATCAGCCCCGGTCGCAGCGTCAGACCGGGGACGTGTGAGGGGGGCGTATCAGCCGTTCGGGCAGGCCGTCGGTGACCGAGCGCCGGTAGGGCGTGGCCTGGCTGTCGGCCGGCCAGTCCTGCGGCTTCGGGGGCTGCACCATCATGATGCCGGCCACCGCGCCATGGCAGCTGGGGCAATCGGCATCGATGCCGCTGCCATCGACATCAGCGTCACCGCTGTCCTGGTGCTCGTGCTGGTGATGGCCGAAATGCGCGGCGGCGCTGGCCTCGGTTTCGTGCTCGCAATAGCTGGCTGCGGCCGCCCAGGTCCACTGGAGCGGCAGCAAGGTCAGCATCAGGATCAGCACAAAGCGGCGCATGGGGCGGCAGTGTAGCCAATATTGGGGCCCCGCTCTTGGGGGTGGGGTGCTGCGGAGGGGGCGGCCTGTGGTCGAATAGCGTTGTTGTCGAGAATGATGGGCCCGCGATGCAGCAATACGATGTCGAAGCACCCGCCTGGCTGCCGGCCCTGAACCTGTGGGTGCAGAAGCTGGGCCTGTGGCGTGCGCTGGCCCTTTTGGCGGGGGCGGTCTGGCTGATGGCGGTGGGCATCTCGCAGCTGGCCATCACGCTGCTCGGCGAGGGCAACCGCGTGATCGCCACGCTGGCCGCCAGCATCTGTGCGATCAGCATCACCAGCGTGTTCGGCTACCTGTTCCTGAGCCTGGTCCAGCACCTGGACAAGGCCCACAAGAACATGACCCGCCACGCCACGCTGGACTCGCTGACCGGTACCTTCAACCGCCGCCATTTTCTCGAGCTGGTCGAGCGCGAATGGTCGCGCGCCAAGCGTTACGAGATGTCTTGCGCGCTGCTGCTGATGGACATCGACCATTTCAAGCAGGTCAACGACCGTTTCGGCCATCTGTGCGGCGACCAGCTGCTGCGCGAGATTGCCGAGGTCAGCATCGAGACGCTGCGCCAGCCCGATGTGCTGGCGCGTTTCGGTGGCGAGGAGTTCATCGTCTTCCTGCCGCACACCGATCCGCTCGGGGCGCTCGATGTGGCCGAACGCATCCGCGAGCGCATCGAGGCGCTGGACTTCAGCTGGCGCGGCGAGCCGGTGCCGGTCAGCGCCAGCCTCGGCGTGGCGGCCCTGCATGCCGAGCACATCACGCTTGACCATCTGATCTCGGACGCCGATGAGGCGCTCTATGTGGCCAAGTCGGCCGGCCGCAACTGTGTGCGTGCCGGCGCCGGCCTGCTGCCGGGCCGCTCCAGCGTGACCAGCGGCTAGGGCAGGACCATGCGACGGCTGTAGCCGGTCATCTCCAGATAGCCACGCCCGATCAGCCGGCCGCCAGCATCGAACAGCTCGCTGGCGCCCTCCCAGTACAGCAGGCCGCTGCTGGCGCGGGCATCGATCTCCTGGGCATCGAACATCGCCCTGACCTGCAGCCCGGCCTGCACAGGCGTGCTCAGCCCCCACTCGACCGGGTACTCGGCCTGGCTGACCGGGCTGCGCCAACGCCGGCCGGGCAGGAACTTCAGCTCGCCATTGCCGAAGCTGCGCACGCGACCGCCGCTCTCGCGCCAGCTGCCGCCGGTCCACAGGCTGCTGCCGTCGGCGCGGCGCAACCGGAACGCCGTCAGTGCGCTGCCGTCCAGCAGATTCAGCCCCAGCCAGTCCCAGCCGACCGCCTCGGGCGCCAGCAGGCTGTCGCTCCATTCGTGGTCCAGCCAGGAGCGGCCTTGCAGCGTCAGCAAGCGCCCGTCCAGGCTCAGCCGGCCGCGGGTCTGCATCTGGCTGCGGCTGTAGTAGTGGCTGGCCTGGCTCTCCTCGGGGCCTTTGCGCGAATAGCCGGCATCGCCCTGCAGCAGCGGCGGCAGCGCGCTGTGCAGGTCCAGGTCAAGCGCGAATCCGGCATGGGCGCTGCCGAAGCGGGCACGGTAGCGGTCGTCATCGGCACTGCGCCGCAGACGCCAGTCGCGCAGGCGCAGATCGCAGTCGGCCTCGGCGGCCTGGATACCGCCGGCGCTGGCGCGCGCCAGCCGCTGGTCATGATGCAAGCGCCCGGCGCGCAGATCGCTCAGCGCCACATGGCCCAGCAGCAACTGGCGCGGTGCCAGCGCGCTGGGATGCGACTGCACGGCTGGGTCGCGGTTGCGCAGGCGGAAAAAGGTCAGCTGGTAGCCGAACAGCGGCGGCTGCGCCTCGTCCGCACCCAGCAGCCCGGTCAGATACCACCATTCGATGCCGGTCTCGGGGTGCGCACCGAAGTCGCGCGGGAACTGCAGCGGGCGGCGGCTGATGCCGGCCAAGGCCGGAGCGATCTGCCAGACGGCGGCTTGCAGAAGCAGGAAGAGGCGCCGATGCATGCACTCAGGAGCCTTCCCGACCATGGCTATCGCTGATCGCCCATGATTGCAGCACGAGCTTGTCTCGCTCGATGATCTGGCGGAAGACGGCACCGGTCCTTGCCCAGTCCACCACATCCACTTTCCAGGGCAGATCCGACTCGGCAAAGTCCTCGGCCAGTGCGGCGGATACCGCGAGCGTCAGCGGCTGCTCGCCGATGATGGCCAGATCGAGGTCGGAGAATGGCTTGGCCCTCCCCGTGGCCCGTGAGCCGAAGGCCCAGACCTCGCGGTTCGGCACATGCCGCTGAAGAATGCTCTGGACGATGGACCATTGCGTATCGCTGATGTCCAGCGCCGGTTTGACGCTCATTCGCCCGCCCTCGTTTGCAGCTGTTGCAGCAGGTACCTGGCCTCGTCCAGAAACTCGGGGATGCTGGCGACCACGAGCAGGGCGGTGGCCTCGTCATAGGTGTGGCTGGTCTTGGCGCGCATATCCCGGTAGTGGCGCCATTGGGCCCAAGGGCTCAACAGCAAGCCCTGCTCGTTGCCCGAGCGGATCAGGTACTGGAAATCGGCAACGTCGAACTCTGTCGGGTCGGCCGCTGCGGACTCCAGATAGCGCTTGAGCATCTTGTGCGCGAGCTCATAAGTGAACTCGAAACGCTGGATCAGCCCATCGCGAATCTGGGTGTCGGAGATGTCGGATTGATAACGCGCCAAACCTTCCTGCAGACGCTGCACCGCATTGCTCAAGGATGTCAGATCCAGCGCCATTTCCTTCCCCCCGCCCTCAGAAGTCGTCACTCAGGCCTCGCATTGTCCGCCGATTTGATGCCTCCGTCGGGTGCTTGCACAGCCCACGCTCACCAATCCTCCCTTACCGCCTGCACCGCATCGACCCTGCCGGCCTTGGCAAAGCTGAGCCAGGCGGTCAACAGCGAGGCGGCGATCACCGCCAGCAGCAGCGCGGCCAGGCGGGCGGTGGGCAGGCTCAGTTCCATGCTCCAGTGAAAGCTCTGCGGGTTGACCNAGCGAGGCGGCGATCACCGCCAGCAGCAGCGCGGCCAGGCGGGCGGTGGGCAGGCTCAGTTCCATGCTCCAGTGAAAGCTCTGCGGGTTGACCACCCAGACCAGCACCGCGCTGACGCCCAGGCCCAGGGCCAGGCCGGCCAGGGCGCCGGCTGCGGTGAACAGGCCCGTCTCCAGCACCAGCAGGCGCAGCAGCTGGGCCTGGGTGAAGCCCAGATGGCGCAGCAGGCCGAACTCGCGTTTGCGTGCCAGCAGCTGGGCCGACAGGCTGGCGGCGATGCCGAACAGGCCCAGGCCCAGCGCCACCGCCTGCAGCCAGTAGGTGACCGCAAAGCTGCGGTCGAACAGGCGCAGCGACAGGGCCAGCAACTCGCCGGTGGCGGCCAGTTCCAGATCGGCCGGGTCGGCGGCCAGCGCGCGCAGCCTGGCCTGGGCCTGCACGAGATCAGAACCCGGCGCCAGCCACAGCGACAGCTCGGTGACGCGGGTGTCGCCGCTCCAGCGCTGGTAGTCGGCCAGCGACATCAGCAGCGCGCCGCTCTGGCGGCTGTAGTCGCGCCAGACGCCGCGCACAAAGAACTGCAGGGTCGGCGGCACCGCTGAACCGGGGCTCAGGCTCAGTGCCAGCCGCGCGCCGGGCCGCAGCGCCTGCTGGTCGCGCATCGCCTCGTTGATGTAGATGGGCATCAAACCAGGCGCCGGCGGCTCGGCCAGCGGCCCGACCAGCGGCAGCCGGTTCTCGTCGCGGATGGCGCGTGCCAGCAGGCTCAGCTCGGTCTGATCAACGGTCCAGGCGCGGCGGCTGCGCTGCGGGGCCAGGTCTTGCGCCAGGCCGCTGGCGCGCACCGCCTCGATGAAGTCCGGCGCCAGCGGGGCTGTGTTTCCCTTGCTCTGCAGGCTGCTGCGCAGATAGAGGTCGGCCGGCAGCATCTGGCGCAGCCAGTCCTGCAGCGAGGCGCGGAAGCTGTGGACCATCACCAGCATCGCCACCGACAGCGCCAGCGCCACCAGCACGCCGGCCAGCATCTGCGTGGCCGCGCCGGCCTGGTCGCGGGCGCGCTTCGTCAACAGCATCAGACCGGCGCTGCGCCGGGCGGGCAGCAGCCGGGTCAGCAGGCGCACCAGGCCGGGCATGGCCGCGATGCCGCCCATCAGCAGGCAGAGCATGGCCAGATAGGCGGCCAGCGGCACGCCGCCCAGCGGCGGCAACAGGGCCAGCAGCACGCCGGCCAGCAGCAGAGCCGGCGCCAGCCCGCGCGGCAACCGCGTCTGCAACTCGGTGCCCAGGCCCTTGAGTACCTGGGCCACCGCCATGCGCCGCACGGCCAAGGCCGGCAGCAGCGCGCTGAGCAGGCTGACCGCCAGCCCCAGGCCGCCGAACAACAGCATCTGCCAGGGGTCAAGCCGCAAGGCTGGCCCATTGCCACTCAGCGGGCCGCCGAGCAGGCCGCTGCCCAGATCGCCCCCCAGCAGGCGCAGGCCCAGCGCGGCCAACCCGGCGCCCAGCGCCAGGCCCAGGCCGCTGCCCAGCAGGCCCAGCAGTGCGGCCTCGGCCAGCACCAGCCGCATGCGTTCGCGCGCGCTCATGCCCAGCACGCCCAGCAGCGCCAGCTGCGGCAGGCGCTGGGCTACCGACAGCGAGATCACCGCGAACACCAGAAAGCCGCCGGTGAACAAGGCCATCAGCGACAGCACGCCCAGGTTGACGCGGTAGGCGCGGCTCAGCCGCGCCATCTGGTCCTCCTCGTCCTGCGGCGCCGCAGCGATGCTGCCTTCGGGCAGGGTCAGGTCTTGAGTCCGGGCCCCGGGCTGCAAGCGCAGCTCGATGCGGTCCAGCCGGCCGAGCCGGTCGAACAGGGCCTGGGCCGCCGCGATGTCCAGCACCGCCAGCGGCGCGCCGGGCGCGGCGACACTGCCGGCCAGGCGCAGCTCGACATCGCGAGCTAGGCCATCCTCGCCCACCAGCCGCAGCCGTAAGCGCAGAGGGCGCGGGCTGGGCAGGCGCCGCAGCGCCGCCTCGTTCAGGAAGAGGGCGTCCGGCGCCAGCAGCGACTGCAGGGCCTGGCCCTTGTCAAATGTCTGCGGCAGCAGGGCCGGATTGAACTGGGCGGTTTGCAAGGCATCCAGGCCGAGCAGGCGCAAATTGAAGCGCTCTTCAATCAAGACCTGGACCTGCCCTTCGATGACCGGCGCCGCCTGCTGGACCTGGGGCTCTTGCATCAGCTGCTCCAGCAGGGCCTCGTCCAGCGACCGCCCGTCGCTGCCGCGCAGCAGCAGATCGGGCGTGCCCGCCAGGCTGCGCTGGGCCGCGCCGAACTCGGCCAGCGCCGAGCTGTTCAGCAGCTGCACGCCGAAAGCCAGGGCCACGCCCAGCGCGATCGCCAGCAAGGCCAGCAACTGCCGGCCCCACTGCGCCTTCAGCGCCGGCCAGGACAGCGCGATCAGCCAGCGTGCCATGGCTGCAGACCGGGGCTGTCGCTCATCAGCAGGCCGCGATCGGCAGCGGCGGCGGCGCGCTCGGAGTGGGTCACCAGCAGGCAGGCCGCGCCCTCCTGCTTGCACTGCTGGCGCAGCAGGTCCAGCACCTGGGCGGCGTGACGCGGGTCCAGATTGCCGGTGGGCTCGTCGGCCAGCACCAGGGCCGGGCGGTGCACCAGCGCGCGGGCGATCGCGACACGCTGCAGCTGCCCGCCGGAGAGCTGGCGCGGCAGGCGGGCATCGAGCCCGTCCAGACCCACCGCCGCGAGCATCTGCCGCACGCGGCCGGCGTCGGGCGCGCCGATCAGCAGCAGCGGCAGGCCGACGTTGTCGGCCACCGTCAGATGCGGCAGCAGATGAAAGGCCTGGAACACAAAGCCCAGGTGGCGCCGGCGCAGCAAGGCCTGGCCCTGCTCGGGCAGCGCGGCGATGTCCTGGCCGGCCAGTAAGACCTGGCCCTGATCCAGCCGGTCCAGCCCGGCCAAGCAGTTCAGCAAGGTGGACTTGCCGCAGCCCGATTCGCCCAGCAGCGCCACCAGTTCGCCGGCCTGCAGGCGCAGATCGATGCCGGCGAACACGGGGGTGTCGCCGTAGCGCTTGGCCAGGCCACGGGCCTCAAGCACCGCCATCGTGGAGCAGCCGGTGCACGGCGGCCAGCAGATGCAGCGGCGCCTCGGGCGACTCGCAGGCGATCACTTGGCGCTGCGGCATGCTGCGCAGCCAGGTGTGCTGGCGCTTGGCCAGCTGCCGGGTCGCGGCGATGCCGCGCTCGGGCAGGGTCTTCATATCACCGGAGTCGAGGGCCTCCCAGACCTGGCGGTAGCCGACGCAGCGCATGGCCGGCAGGCCCGGATGCAGATCGCCGCGCGCGCGCAGGCGCTCGACCTCGGCGATCAGGCCCTGGTCCAGCATCTGCTCGAAGCGCTGCGCCAGGCGCTGGTGCAGCCAGGCGCGGTCGCTGGGCTCCAGCGACAGCAGCGGCCAATCGACGCCGGCGCTGCGCTCCTGTTCGGCATGCAGCACCGACAGCGGCTTGCCTGCCAGATGCCAGACCTCCAGCGCGCGTTGGATGCGCTGCGAATCACCGGGCGCCAGGCGGGCCGCAGTGACCGGGTCGACCTCGGCCAGCTTCGCATGCATGGCCGGCCAGCCGATCGCGGCGGCCTCGGCATCGAGCCGCGCGCGCAGGGTCTCATCGCCCTGCGGCAGGGTCGACAGGCCGTCGAACAAGGCCTTGAAATAAAGCATGGTGCCGCCGACCAGCAGCGGCAGCTTGCCGCGCGCCAGGATCTCGGTGGCCAGGCGCTGCGCATCCTTGGCGAACTGGGCAGCGCTGTAGCTGTCCAGCGGGTCGAGGATGTCGATCAGGTGGTGCGGCACGGCGGCCAGCTCGGCCGGTGTGGGCTTGGCCGTGCCGATGTCCATGCCGCGATAGACCAGGGCCGAGTCGACGCTGATGATCTCGATGGGCAGCACCTCGGCCAGCGCCAGCGCGCCGGCGGTCTTGCCGCTGCCGGTCGGGCCGGCCAGGCAGATCGGGCCGAGCTTCATGCGGGCACCACCGGCCGCAAGTGCCGCTCCTGCGACTGCACCAGGGTCCAGCCGCAGACGGCAGCGGCCAGGCCCAGCACCATCATCGTCCCGGCCATGGTCCGCACCGTGCCATCCAGGCTCAGGCCCAGCCAGCCGCCCAGCGCGAAGGCCACCAGGGCCGAGGCGAAGCCCGACAGCGCCGCCGCCGCGCCGGCCTGCTTCGGGAAGGGGCCGACCGCGCCGGCCTGGCTGCAGGGTTGCAGCACGCCATGGCCCAGCATGATGAAGACATGCGGAATCATCAGCGCCCAGACCGAGGGCGGCCAGACCCAGGCAGCCAGACCCAGGCCGCAGGCACCGGTGAAGGTGAAGAAGGCGCCGCGCCGCACCGTGCGGGCCAGGCTCAGCCGCGCCAGCCAGCGCCGGCACAGCAGGGTGCCCAGCACATAGATACCGGCGCCCAGACCCACCAGCAGGCCGTAATGGCCGCGCGACAGGCCCAGCACCTCGATGAAGACAAAGGCCGAGGCGGCCAGAAAGGTGTAGAGCGTGCCGTAGGCCAGGCTGGTCAGCAGGGTGTAGGCGCGAAACGAGGGGTGGGCCAGTACCAGGGCCCAGTTGGCCAGCAAGCGGCGTGGCCGCAGCGCCTCGGGGTCAGGCTTTGCCAGGCTCTCAGGGATGCGCAGTGTCACCAGGGCCAGCGCCGCCGCGCCGGCCAGCGCAATGGCCAGCAGGGCCCAGCGGCAGCCGAAGGCCCCCGCCAGCGCCCCGCCCAGCGGCGGCGCCAGCATCGCCAGCACGCCCAGGCCGCCCAGCGCCCGCGCCATCACGCGCGCGCCCTGCTGCGGCTCGAACCAGTCGCGCAGCATGGCGCGCGCGCCGACCACGGCGGCCGCCAAGGCCAGACCCTGCAGCGCGCGGCAGATCACCAGCAGCCAGATGTCGGCCGCCAGCGCGCCGGCCACCGCGGCCCCGGCATAGAGTGCGAGGCCGGCCAGCAGCACCGGCCGGCGGCCGATGCGGTCGCTGAGCGGGCCCAGCAGCAGTTGGCCGAAGCCGAAGCAGAGCATCAGCGCCGACAGGGTCAGCTGGGTGGCCGCCATCGGCGCGGCCAGATCGGCGCGCAGCGCGGGCAGGGCCGGCAGGTAGAGATCGGTGCTGATCGGCTGCAGGCCCAGCAGCAGGGCCAGCGCGGCGATCTGCCAGCCCAGCGTCGGTGCGAGGGGCGTTTTCAATCAAAGCGCTCCCAGGGCGACAGAAAGCGCCACTGGCCGGGCGGCAGATGGCCCAGATTGATGCGGCCGATGCGCACCCGCTTCAGGCCCACGACCTTGAGCCCGACCAGCTCGCACATGCGGCGGATCTGGCGCTTGCGGCCCTCGCGCAGCACGAAACGCAGCTGGTCGTCATTGATCCAGCTGACCTTGGCCGGCTTGAGCTGCACGCCATCCAGCTCCAGCCCATGGTTCAGCAGGGCCAGGTCTTGCGCCGGGAAGCGTGCCATCGGCGCGCCTTCGCCGGCCAGCGCGACGCGCCCCAGGTATTCCTTCTCGACCTTGGAGTCCTCGCCGATCAGCGTCTTGGCGACGCGGCCGTCCTGGGTCAGCACCAGCAGACCGGTCGAATCGATGTCTAGACGGCCGGCGGGGGCCAGGCCGCGGCTGTGGCCGATATGGAACTTCAGGCCCGAGGGGTCTTCGCTCCACTGGTTGGCGCTCTTGATCAGCACCGAAGCCGGTTCATAGCCGTCCTCGGCCTGGCCGGAGACATAGCCGATCGGCTTGTTCAGCAAGAGGGTGACCTGCTTGGCCTGCTCCTTGTGGGCGCGCGGGTCAATCTCTATCTTCACGCCAGGCTGGACGCGCTGGCCCAGCACGGCCATCTTGCCGTCCACCTTGACCCAGCCTGCGCCTATCCACTCATCGGCCTCGCGGCGCGAGGCCATGCCCAGCGCGGTCATGTGCTTGGACAGGCGTTCGCCCTCGCTGCTCGGGTCGCGGTAGTTGTCGTCGTCATCGTCGTCGTCCCGGTGACGCGGCGCCGGGCGCTGCGGGAAGGCACGCGGCTCTGGCGGGCGGACATTGGGGCGCGGACCGGTGGCGCGGCGCTGGTCGCGGCGCGGCTCCTGGCGGTCTTCCTGACGGGCGTCCGGGCGCTGCTCATGGCGCTGCGGCTCATGGCGCGGATCGCGCCGGCTCGGCTCACCGGCAAACTCGGGCCGGGGGCCGCGCTCGGGGCGGTCCTGGCGCTCATAAGGACGCTGCGCGCCTTCGCTGCGGCGTTGCGGGCGACGGTCCTCGAAGCGCGGGCCATCATCGCGGCGCGGCGGCCGTGCCGCGGCTGGGCGTTGCTGCTGCTGAACCTCCTCGGCGGCACGGCGCTGCTCGAAAGCGGCCTGGCGTTCGGCGCGTTCGGTCTGGGCCGCCGCCAGGCTCTGGCGGGGGCGCGAGACGCCCTTGCCACGCAAGGGGCCGCGGCGCTCGCCCTCGGGTTTGTCGACGGCGCCGGGTTTGTTGTTCTTCTTGTTCAGTTTCAATGTGGCCATCACGGCTCCTTCGGGGTGGCGGTCGGCTGCGTATCAGCGACCGCGCAAAAACAGCGCATCGAGCTCGCGCATGGTCAGCTGGCGCCAGGTCGGGCGACCATGATTGCACTGATCGGCACGCTCGGTGCGCTCCATATCGCGCAGCAGGGCATTCATCTCGTCCAGCGTCAGCTGGCGGTTCGCGCGCACCGCGCCATGGCAGGCCATGGTCGCGAGGATCTCGTGCTGGGCGCGTTCGATGGCCTGGCTGGCGTCGAACTGGGCCAGCTCGGCCAGCACGCTGCGCGCCAGCTCGACGACATCGCCGCCGGCCAGCGCGGCCGGCCGGGCCCGCACCGCCAGCACCTTGGCCGACAGCGGCGCGATATCCAGACCCAGGCGCTCCAAGGTCGTGGCCTGGGCCTCGGCGGTGGCGATCTCCTGCGGCGTCGCGGCAAAGGTGACAGGGATCAGCAGCGGCTGCGACTCGATCGCCGCGGCACCCAGGCTGGCCTTGAGCCGCTCGTAGACCACCCGCTCATGGGCGGCATGCATATCGACAATGATCAGCCCCTGGGCGTTCTCGGCCAGCACATAGACGCCCTGGATCTGGGCGATGGCACGGCCCAGCGGCCAGTCGTGCTGGGGCAGGGTGGGGGCAGCGGCGTGAGACGCTGGGCTGGGGGCAGGTGTTGCCGGCTGGCCGTACAGCGTCGCCACCTCGGCCAGGCCCAGCGAGACCTGGGCGCTATTGGCAATGGGGCTGCGCCAGCTGGGCGCTGCGCCGCCGTAACTCGGCGTGGGCTCGGCGGCCGGCTGAGCGAACCATGCCGGCGGATGGCCGGGTGCGGGGCGGAAACCGGTGGCACCGGCGGCCGCCTGCTGGGCCTGCTCGATGGCGGGTGCAGCGGCCGTCGCCTCGCTGCTGCGCGACAGCGCCAGCGCATCCTGCACCGCATAGCGCACCTTCTGGTGCATCTCGCGGCCGTCGCGAAAGCGCACCTCGATCTTGGTCGGGTGCACATTGACATCGACCCGGTCGGGCGCGATCTCGATGAAGAGCACATAGCAGGGCTGGCGGTGACCGTGCAGCACGTCCTCATAGGCCGAGCGGATGCCGTGGGCTATCAGCTTGTCGCGCACGAAACGGCCGTTGACATAGACGTACTGCATATCGGCGCGACTGCGCGCGGCCTCCGGCAGGCCGGCGCGGCCGTAGACGCGCAGCGGTCCGGTCTCGGCGAACACCGCACGGCTTTCGGCCATGAACTCGGTGCCCAGCACATCGGCCAGGCGCTGCTCGGAGCTGGCGATGCGCAGCTGCTCGACCAGCTTGCCCTCATGCCAGACGGTGAAGCCGACATCGGGCCGGGCCAGCGCATGGCGGCGCACCGATTCCAGGCAATGGGCCAGCTCGGTGGCATCGGTCTTCAGGAATTTGCGGCGCGCCGGCGTGCTGAAGAACAGCTCGCGCACCTCGACACTGGTGCCGCGGGCGCGCGCCGCCGGCGCCAGCTCGCCGGAGCGGGCATCGAGCCGGTGGGCATGGGGCGCGCCCTCGCAGCGGCTGGACACCGCCATCTCGGCCACCGAGGAGATCGCGGCCAGGGCCTCGCCACGAAAACCCATGGTCGCGACCGATTCCAGCTCGTCCAGATTGCGGATCTTGCTGGTGGCGTGGCGCTTGAGCGCCAGCGGCAGCTCCTCGACCGGGATGCCCAGGCCGTCGTCCTCGACCACGACGCTGCGCACGCCGCCGGCCATCAGCTTGACGGTGATCTGCGTCGCGCCGGCATCCAGCGCGTTGTCCACCAGCTCGCGCACCACCGAGGCCGGGCGCTCGACCACCTCGCCGGCGGCAATCTGGCTGATCAGTTCATCGGGGAGTTCGCGGATGGCGCGGCGCTGGGCCGCCGGCGCGCTGGGGGAAGACAAATCCATGGGCCGATTGTAAGAAGTCCTGTCATCGAGGCGGTATCAAGCCCGGTCATAATCCGCCGCCATGGAATTCGCGAGCTTTCTGATCGACTTCATCCTGCATGTGGACAAGCATATTGCCGCGTTCGTGCAGGCCTATGGCGCCTGGGTTTATGCCCTGCTGTTCCTGATCGTCTTCGTCGAGACCGGTCTGGTGGTGATGCCCTTTCTGCCGGGTGATTCGCTGCTCTTCGTGGTCGGCGCCCTGTGCGGCACCGGCGTGATGAGCCTGCCGCTGGCCATCACGATCTTGCTGATCGCGGCCATTCTGGGTGATCAGACCAACTACCTGATCGGGCGCTACTTCGGCCCCAAGGTGTTCCAGTGGGAGCAGTCGCGCTTCTTCAATAAGCGCGCCTTCAATGCGGCGCACGAGTTCTACGAAAAAAACGGCGGCGTGACCATCATCATCGCCCGCTTCATGCCCTTCATCCGCACCTTCGCTCCCTTTGTGGCCGGTGTGGCCGAGATGAGCCGTGGCAAGTTCACGCTCTACAACGTGGTCGGCGCCTTCATCTGGGTCGTGGGCATCACTGTGGCCGGCTATCTGTTCGGCAACATCCCCTTTGTGCAGACCCATCTGAGCAAGATCATCTGGGCGATGATCATCATCCCGGGCCTGATCGCGATCTACGGCGGCTGGAAGGCCAGCCGGAGCCAACAGAAGGCGGCCTGAGCCCGGTGAGCTACAGCGAGCGGTGCCGCGCGAGCGGCGGGTTCTTCGCGAAATAGCGCGCGATGCCGGTGGCCAGCGCATTGACGAGCTGGGCCTGGTAGTCGGGGTCGCTCAGCTTGGCCTCTTCCTCAGGGTTCGAGATGAAGGCCGTCTCGACCAGGATGGAGGGCACGTCGGGCGCCTTCAGCACCGCGAAGCCGGCCTGCTCGACCGCCTTCTTGTGCAGGCGGCCGACCTTGCCGATCTGGCCCAGCACCTCGGAGCCGAGCTTCAGGCTGTCCTTGATCTGGGCGCTGGTGCTCATATCCAGCATCGCGCGCAGCACCTCGCGGTCCTTGACCGAGGCGACGTTGACGCCGCCGACCTGATCGGCCCGGTTCTCCTTGGCCGCGATCCAGCGCGCCGCCGTGCTGGTGGCCGCTCCCTGGCTCAGCGCGAACACCGAGGCGCCGCGCGCCTGCGGCGTGAAGAAGGCATCGGCATGGATGGAGACAAACAGATCGGCTTGCACACGGCGGGCCTTGCGCACCCGCTCCTGCAGCGGCACGAAAAAATCGGCATCGCGCGTCATCATCACGCGGATATTGGGGTTGCTGTTGAGCCGGTCGCGCAGCTTCAGCGCCACGGCCAGCACCACATCCTTTTCCTTCAGCCCGCTGGGGCCGACGGCGCCGGGGTCTTCGCCGCCATGGCCGGGGTCCAGCGCGATGACGATCAGCCGGTCCAGCTTGCTGCGGTCGATCGGGCCGGGCGCTGGCGCTGGTGCCGGGGTCTGCAGCGATGGGGTGGAGGCGGGCGTTGTGACGGGCGGTGTGACGGGCGGTGTGGTGGGCGCAGGGGACGGCGCGGGTGATGGCGCTGCAGCCACCGGGGGCAGGGCGGCTGGCTTCTCGATCCGGCCGATCAGCTCGCCGAGCGCGTCCTGCACCGCCTGCGCGGCCTGGGTTTCGGCCTGTTCCTTCTCGCGGATCAGGGCCAGCAGCGGATCACGTTCCTGCTGCGGGTAGAGGTCGAAGACCAGGCGGTCCTTGTAGGCCGCGACCGGCTCCAGCGTGAAGATCTGCGGCGCCACCGGCTGCTTCAGGTCCAGCACGATGCGCACGACGCGCGGCTGGTTCTGGCCGACCCGCACCGCGCTGATATAGGGATCGTCGGGCTTGATCTTGCCCAGCAGCTCGCGCAAGCCGGCGCTGAGCTCCAGCCCGTCGATATCGATCACCAGCCGGTGCGGGCTGTCGACCAGGAAGTGTTTGGCAGCCAGCGGCCGGTCGGATTCCAGCGTCACCCGGGTGTAATCGGGTGCCGGCCAGACCCGCACCGCGACAATGCTGGCACTGCTGGCTGCCCGCACCAGCTGGGGAGCCTGCAGCAGCAGCACCAGGCTGCCCATGCGGCGCAGCGCGAGACGTCGGCTCATGGCGCCAGCCCCTTCAGCAAGGCCTGACCCTCGGCGGTGCAGGCCTGCAGTTCGACCCGGCGGCTGTCGTCGTCCTGGGTGGCGAGCCAGATGCGCAGATCGGGCGTCGGCAGCATGCCCTCGGCCTTCTCCGGCCACTCGCTGAGCTTGAGCCCGGGCCGGGTGAAGATCTCGCGAAAGCCGGCGTCCTCCCACTCGCGCGGGTCGGCGAAGCGGTAGAAATCGAAATGGCTGACATCGCCCTGGGGCAACTCATAGCTCTCCAGCACCGCGTAGCTGGGGCTCTTGATGCGGCCGGTCACGCCCAGTGCGCGCAGCAGATGGCGCACCAGGCTGGTCTTGCCGGCGCCCAGCGAGCCGTGCAACTCGATGCTGGCATTCATCAGGCCCGGCGCCTGGGCCAGCCGGGCGGCAAAGGCCTCGGTGGCGGCTTCATCGGGCCACAGCAGGTGGCGGCTTTCTAGAATGCGCAAATGAACGAGGCTCCACAGCAAATCGGTGACAAGGACGCGCAAGCGCTGCTGCTGCAAGTGCGCGCCTGGGCGCTTGAGCTGGGATTCTCACAGATTGGCGTGGCAGGCATCGATCTCGCGAGCGCCGAGCCGGGTCTGGCGGCCTGGTTGGCGGCCGGTTTTCACGGCGCTATGCACTATATGGAGGCCCACGGCCTCAAGCGCGCACGCCCGGCCGAACTGGTGCCCGGCACGCTGCGGGTGCTGACCGTGCGCATGGACTACCGGCCACGCGGCAGTGTGGAGGACTGGCAAGCCGTCGAGTGGCGGGGCCTGGGTGATCCGCAGCGCGCACAACTGTCTATCTATGCCCGGGGCCGCGACTATCACAAGGTCTTGCGCGCCCGGCTGCAGCAGCTTGCGACCCGGCTGGAGCAGGCCATCGGACCCTTCGGCTACCGCGTCTTCACCGACTCGGCCCCGGTGCTGGAGGTGGAACTGGCCGCGCGCTCCGGCATCGGCTGGCGCGGCAAGCACACGCTGACCCTGCACCGCGAGCATGGCTCGATGTTTTTCCTCGGCGAGATCTATCTGGACCTGCCGTTGCCGCTCTCGGAGCCGATCAGCGCCCATTGCGGCCAGTGCACGGCCTGCATCGAGGCCTGCCCCACCGGCGCCATCGTGGCGCCCTACCGGGTCGATGCGCGGCGCTGCATCTCCTATCTGACCATCGAGCATGATGGCGCCATCCCGATCGAGCTGCGGCCGCTGATGGGCAACCGCATCTACGGCTGCGACGACTGCCAGCTGATCTGCCCCTGGAACAAGTTCGCCGGCAAGAGCACGCTGCCGGACTTCGACGAGCGCGAGCCGCTGCGCGCGCCCGGCCTGCTGGCGCTGTGGGCCTGGAGCGAGACCGAGTTCTTGCGCTTCACCGAGGGTTCGGCGATCCGCCGCATCGGCCATGCGCGCTGGCGGCGCAATCTGGCCGTGGCGATGGGCAATGCGCTGCGCGCCGGCTCGGACCAGGGCATCAGCATGGCCTTGCGAGAGGCGCTGCCGAGCGCCAACGAACTGCTGGCCGAGCACATCGAATGGGCGCTACAACAGGCTCAGCCAGAACGGCAGGCTGAGCATGCCCACCCCGGTTGACAGGGTCACCAGGCCTGCCACGAAGGCCGCATGGCCGCCCATGCGCGCGGCCAGTACATAGGCGCTGGAGGCGGTCGGCAGGGCCGCGAAGGTCAGCAGCACGACGCGCTGGCCGGCCGGCAGGGCCAGCCCGTGGCCCAGGCCCAGGGCCAGCAAGGGCAGGGCGGCATGGCGGATTGCCAGCAGCGCGGCGGCCAGCCGTGGTGCATCGCGCAGTGCGCCAAAGCGCAGGCCGGCGCCCACCGCCATCAGGCCCAGCGGCAGGGCGGCCAGGCCGATGCGGTTCAAGGTCAGCGCGGCAGCCTCGGGCAGTTTCAGCCCCATCAGATTAGCGATCAGGCCGGCCACGGTGCTGAGGATCAGCGGGTTGCGCGCCAGCTCGCGCCACAGGCCCTGGCCGCCGTGTCGGGCCAGCGGGTAGACGGCGGCCACATTGCAGATCGGCACGCACAGCGCCACCAGCAGGGCCACCCAGGCCACGCCCTGCGCGCCCTGCAGCCGCTCGGCCAGCGCCAGCGCGATATAGGAATTGAAGCGGAAAGCCACCTGGGCGCCGGAGGCATGGGCGCGCGCATCGACACCGGGCCAGAGCTTCAGCCCATAGGCCAGCCCGACGCCGGCCAGCACCACGGCCACACCGGCACCGGCCAGGCTCAGGGTCTCGGCCGGCTGCAGCGGCGTGCGCACGATGGAATTGAACAGCAGCACCGGGAACAGCAGGTAGTACACCAGCTTCTCGGTGGCCTCCCAGATCGGCCGGTTCAGCGCCGTGTAGCGGCACAGCAGAAAACCGCAAAGTATCAACAGCGCGTCGGGCAGTAGCAGCAGGAAGTCGGGAACAGCGGGAACGGCAGGCATGGCCGGCAGTGTGCCATCGGGGCGCTGTCGGCCGATGCTGTGCCGGCTGCGTTAGGCTTGGGGCAAGGAGAGTGATATGGCTTTTTTCCCTGGGATCCCCCGCAAGGCAGCTGCGCGCAGCAAGGCTGTGCCGAACCGACGGCGCCGCCTGCTCATGGCGGCACTGCTGGGTCTGGGCATCAATGCGCCGGCGCTGGCCCGCCGCTACGAGGGCTATGACTTCGACGAGAAGTTGCAGCTGGGCGGCAGCTCGCTGACGCTCAACGGCGTGGGCATGCGGGCGGTGGCGGTGCTGAAGGGCTATCTGGCGGCCCTCTACCTGGGCCGCAGCGCCAGCACGCCGGCGGCGGTCTACGCAACACCTGGCCCCAAGCGAATCCGCATCCGCATGCTGCTGGATGTCGGCACCGAGGAGTTTGTCAAGGCCATCGCCAAGGGCGTGCGCCGCAATTGCAGCGAGGCCGAGCAGGCCGCGCTGCCCGACAAGATCGAGCAGTTCAACACCCAGCTGCGCGCGGTCGCCAAGGTGCGCAGCAAGGATCTGATCGATATGGACTATCTGCCCGATCAGGGCACCTTGATCAGCCTGAACGGCAAAGTCATCGGCGCGGCGATCACGGGGCCGGAGTTCTATTTGGCCTTGCTGAAGGTTTTTCTGGGCGAGCGTCCCGTCGACAAGCGGCTCAAGGCCGGCCTGCTGGGCGCCGCGAGCGACTGATGACCGGGCCTTGTACGTAGTTCCGCTAGCATGGGTCCCGGTGTGCGTGGTTAGCATCGCGCCAGAAGCATCAATGAACTTCCCTGAGAACTGCCCCATAAAAGGAGACCGCTGATGAGCCGTCGAGTCTGGATACGTCGTTGTGTGGCCTTGAGCGCCGCTACCCTGGTCGCCCCTCTGGCCCTGGCCCAGAGCTATCCGGCCAAGCCGGTGCGCCTGATCGTGCCTTTTGCGCCGGGCGGCACCACCGATATCGTCGCTCGCGTGCTGGCCGAGAAGATCCAGGCTAATCTGGGCCAGAACCTGCTGGTCGACAACCGCGCCGGTGGCGGCGGCTCGATCGGCGCCAACGAAATCGTCAAGGCCGCGCCGGACGGCTACACGCTGGGCATGGCCACGGTGTCGACCACCGCGTCCAACCCGGCGATCAACCCCAAGATCCCTTACAACCCGCTGACCGACTTCACCTCGATCATCAATGTGGCGGCCACGCCCAATGTGATCGCGGTGCATCCCTCCTTCCCGGCGCGCGACTACAAGGGTTTTGTCGCCGAGCTGAAGAAGAGCCCCGGCAAGTACAGCTTCGCCAGCTCGGGCACCGGCGGCATCGGCCATCTGCAGATGGAGCTCTACAAGAGCCTGGCCCATGTCTTCGTGCTGCACATCCCCTAGCGCGGCGCCGGCCCGGCGCTCAACGACACGGTGGCCGGCCAGGTGCCCATCATCTTTGACAACCTGCCCTCGGCTCTGCCTTTCATCAAGGACGGCCGGCTGATCCCCATCGTTGTGGCCGCGCCCAACCGTCTGGCGGTGCTGCCCAATGTGCCGACCTTCAAGGAAGTCGGCCTGGAGCCGGTCAACCGCATGGCTTACTACGGTATCCATGGCCCGAAGAACCTGCCCAAGGAGGTGATCGACAAGGTTGCCGCGGCGGTCAAGAAGACGGTTGAGATGCCCGATGTCAAGGCCCGCATCGAGGCCACCGGCTCGCTGATCGTGGCCAACACGCCCGAGCAGTTTGCGGCCCAGACCAAGGCCGAGTTTGAGGTCTACAAGAAGGTGGTCGAGCAGCAAAAGCTCAAGCTCGATTGAGCAGGGCGCTGCACCAGTGACCAAGGGCGCCGCGTGCGCCCTTTCTCCTTTGAAGGCAAGGATGGACAAGGAATCGACGGCGCGCAGCGCCAGCGAGGCGTCGATCGCGCGCTTTGCCGAGATGCTGTGGATCGAGGACGGTCTGGCTGCCAACACGCTGGCGGCCTACCGGCGTGATCTGAGCCTGCTGGCCGACTGGCTGGCGCGCGAGCATGGTCTGGCGCTGGACGGCGCGCGGGAGCTGCATCTGCTGGGCTATGCGGCGGCCCGCCATGAGGGCAGCCGCGCGACCAGCTCGAACCGCCGCCTCAGTGTCTTCAAGCGCTACTACCGCTGGGCCTTGCGCGAGCAGGCGCTGGCCGAGGATCCGACCTTGCGTCTGGCCAATGCCCGGCAGCCGCTGCGCGTGCCCAAGGTGCTGAGCCAGGCCCAGGTCGAGGCCTTGCTGGCCGCGCCCGAGGTGGAGGACACGCTGGGCCTGCGTGACCGCGCGATGCTGGAGCTGATGTATGCCAGCGGCCTGCGGGTCAGCGAGCTGGTCGAGCTCAAGAGCGTGCATGTGGGCTTCAAGGAAGCGGTGCTGCGCATCACCGGCAAGGGCGCCAAGGAGCGCCTCGTGCCCTTCGGCGAGGAGGCGCACAGCTGGCTGCTGCGCTACTTGCAGGAGGCGCGAGCGGCCCTGCTGAAGGGCCAGCGCTGCGACGCGCTGTTCGTCACGATCCGCGGCGAAGGCATGACGAGGCAGATGTTCTGGAAGCTGGTCAAGAAGTACGCGCTGCAGGCCGGCATCACCGCGCCGCTGTCACCGCACACGCTACGCCACGCCTTCGCCACCCATCTGCTCAACCACGGCGCCGATCTGCGCGCGGTGCAGCTGTTGCTGGGCCATGCCGATCTGTCGACCACGCAGATCTACACCCATGTGGCCCGCGAGCGGCTGAAGGCGATCCACGCGGCGCATCATCCGCGTGGTTGACCGTGGTGCAGGCCCAAGCCCGACAAGCTATGCGGCCGCTTCCAGCGACTCGAGCTCCGAGGCCTTGATTCCCGCCTGTGGCGACAGCAGCGCCGGATCGAATGTCTTGAGCGCCAGGCCCCGCCTGAGCCGCTGCGGCCAGTCGGGGTTGGCCAGCGCGCCACGCGCCAGTGCCACCAGATCGGCCCCGTCGCCCAGGCTTTGCAGGGCGCGCTCGGGCTCGTGCAGACCGCCGTTGGCGATCAGACTCAGCGTGGGCAGGCTGCGGCGGGCCAGGCTTGTCAGGCTGGGGCCATCGCCGCCAAAGGCCGGACGCCAGGCCTCGTAGGCCGTCAGGTGCAGATAGTCGAGATCGGCCTGGGCCAGCGTGCCGAACAGGCGCAGCGCATCGGCCTCGGCGCCGGCCCAGCGGTGCTCGAAGTCGTTGACCTTGGACTGCGAGAGGCGCAGACCCACCGGCACCTTACTCCCGACCGCCTGGCGCACGGCCCGGCTGACCTCGAGGCTCAGCCGGGCCCGGCCGACGATGTCGCCACCCCAGCCATCCTCGCGCTGGTTGCTGTAGTCGGTCAGGAACTGGTCCAGCAGATAGCCGTTGGCGCCATGAATCTCGACAGCGTCGAAACCGGCCACCTCTACCGCCAGCCGCGCGGCCTGGGCGAAGCCGTCCACGACTTCGGCGATCTCTGCCTCCGACATGGCCTGCGGCAGCCGGTAGGGGCCGCTGCCGTGATAGGAAGCCATCTGCTCGCCCTTGGGCTGGATGGCCGAGGGGCCGACGCTGGCGTCGCGGAAGCGATTGGCCTGGGACAGCGCGCCGGCATGCATCAGCTGCGCCACGATGGCTCCGCCCGCCTCATGCACGGCGTCGACGATGGGCCGCCAGGCCTTGGCCTGGCGGGCATCGCTGAGGCCCGGCTGCCCGGCATAGCCCTGAGAGAAGGCCTGGTCGGTATAGAGGCCCTCGGTGATCAGCAGACCGAAGCCGCCCTGCGCGAAACGCAGGTAGTAACGCTGCATCGCCGCGCTGGCCAGGCCGTCCTGCGTCGCGCTGACCCGCGTCATCGGCGCGAGGGCCAGGCGGTTGGGCAGGCTCAGGCTGCCGAGGCGCCAGGGCTGGAACAGGGCATCGTGGGCCGTCATGCTGCGGTCCCGGCGGTGTCGGCGATGGCAATGGCCTCGATCTCTATCATCGCCTCCGGCGTGTAGAGGGCCGAGACCTCGACGATGGTGTCGGCCGGATAGGGCGCGCTGAACCAGCGGCGACGCAGTGCGACGATCTTGGGGAAATGGCTCATTGAGGTCAGGAAGATCGTCACCTTGACGATCTGGGACAGGTCGGAGTCGGCGGCCACCAGCGCGCGGCGCAGATTCAGCATCGCTTGCTCGGCCTGCCGGTCGAAATCGCCGTCGCCGACGATGCGGCCGTCATCGCCGACGCCGGCCTGGCCGGACACATAGACCAGACCGCCTGCCTTGATGGCCTGGGACAGCAGGTAGGGCGCATAGGGATCGGGCTGGGTGTGGACTTGTTGGAGTTTCATGGGCTTTCTCGATAGGTGATTTGAGATCATCTGGTGAAGCCGATCTCCACCAGTGAAAGCCAGTTTCTCTCTGGGTGTTGGGCCTGACAAACGGTCAATATTCAGGTGATGGATGAATTGAAATAAGCTATCGACCGATGCGAAAACTACCACCCCTGGGCATGTTGCGGGCCTTCGAGGCTGCGGCGCGGCGCCTGAGCTTCAAGGATGCAGCTGCGGAGCTGTATGTGACGCCGACGGCGGTCAGCCACCAGATCAAGCAGCTCGAAAGCTATCTGTCCCTCAAGCTCTTCGAGCGCGGCACCCGCAAGGTGATGCTGACCGCGCAGGGCGCGCGGCTTTACCCCGTGCTGCGCGAGGGGCTGGATGATTTCGAGCGGGCGCTGGAATCGCTGCGTCACAAGCCGGGTGGGCAGTTGGCGACGCTGTCGTCCACCGTGGCCTTCATGGCCCGGCGGCTGGCGCCTCGCGTCGGTGCCTTCCATGCCAGCTATCCCGACTGGCAGCTGCGGCTCAGCGCCAGCAACGAGCTGGTGGATCTCGACGGCGAGGCCGATGCGGCGATCCGCTATGGCAGCGGGCACTATCCGGGCCTGGTCGTCGAACCCCTGATCCAGGACTATTTCGCGCCGGTGTGCGTGCCGGCCCTGGCCGCCGCCGCCAGGGCAGGGCTGAGCGGCGTCGCCCTGCTGGACTTCGACTGGGGCGCCAGGGCGCGGGACGATGCACGCACGCCCAGCTGGCGCCGCTGGGCCGATCTGACGGGCGGTGGCGACATCGGGCTCGGGCAGAGCCTGTCCTTCACCGATGAGATCCATGCGGTGCAAGCGACCCTGGCAGGGCAGGGCGTGGGCCTGCTGAGCCTGACCCTGGTGGCGGAGGAGCTGGCCTCGGGTGCACTGTTGCGGCCTTTCGAGGCCTTGCTGCCGGGCTACCGCTTCGACCTGGTCTACAGCCCGCGTGCGGCCGAGCGTCCGGCCACCGTGCGGCTGCGTGAATGGGTCAGGCAGGAATTCGCCGGCCCGCTCAGCGCACCGGCAGCGGGGCCGGCGGCTTGATCTCTTCCAGGCAGATCATCGAGCGGATGTCGGCGACGCCGGGCAGCTGCATCAGCCGGTCGGTCAGGAACTGCGACAGGCTCTTCAGGTCGGCGGCGACGACCTTCAGCAGATAGTCGCAGTCGCCCGAGACGGTGTGGCATTCCAGGATCTCGGGGAAGTCGCGGATCAGGGCCTCGATCTCGCGCACGCGACCGAAGGCATCGGCCTCGATATTGAGGCTGACAAAGGCGGTCACGCCCAGGCCCAGCGTGGCCGGCTGCACCATGGCCCGGTAGCCGCGCAGCACGCCGCGTTCCTCCAGCTGCTTGACACGGCGCAGGGTCTGCGGCGGCGACAGATGGATGCGGGACGCCAGGTCCACATTGGACAGGCGGCCGTCGCGCTGCAGGATTTCGACGATGCGGCGGTCTATGGTGTCGAGTGTGGCTTCGCTCATGGTGCGGCGGATTCTCCAACAGCGCCGACAATCCAGCCATGGACCACAGTTTTCTCTCCGCCTTCATCCTCTTGCTGCTGGTGCTGGACCCGCTGGGCAGCCTGCCGATCTTCATCCCCATCATGCGAGCGGTCCCCAAGCCGCGGCGCAAGCTGGTGGCGCTGCGCGAGGTCGGCATCGCTTTCGGCGTGCTGTTCGCCTTCATGTTCGTCGGCGACGCCTTCCTGCGGGTGATGCATCTGTCGGAGCGCTCGCTGGAGGTGGCCGGCGGTGTGATCCTGCTGATCATCGCGATCCGCATGATCTTCGGCAGCAGCGGCGAGTCGGCCTATGGTCTGGAGCCCGGTCGCGAGCCCTTCATCTTTCCACTGGCCGTGCCCTTGCTGGCCGGCCCCTCGGCGATGGCCACCGTGCTGCTGCTGGCTTCGCGTCAGCCCGACCGCATCTGGGAGTGGATTGCCGCGCTCACCGCGGCCATGGTGGTCTCTGGCCTGACCCTGATCCTGGCCGACCGCATCCGCAAGCTGCTGGGCGACTCGGTGGTGTCGGCGATCGAGAAGCTGATGGGCCTGGTGCTGACCGCGATCGCGGTCGAGATGGTGCTGGCCGGGCTGAAGCGCTACTTCATCGGCGGGCTCTGAGATCGCGTCGCTGCAAATCCACGATACGAAAACGGCATTTCATATCGTGATCTTTCTTCATGCTGCGCCGCGACATTTTTTCTCATTATGGAGAAGTTGTTTTCACGATCCGGCATTGAAAGTGCAAGTTGTTGATTTTCAAGGAGAATATTTTTAGTCTTATATAAGATACAACACTTCCGCAAGGCGGAGGCGAGGACTACGCTTAAGCCATCGATTCCTTCCTACCCCCAACCGCTTGCAGGAGTACTTCATGAGCACCTTGACCCGTGAACAGCAAATCGCCGCCCTCGAAAAAGACTGGGCCGAGAACCCGCGCTGGAAGGGCATTACCCGCGGCTACACGGCCGCCGACGTGGTGCGCCTGCGTGGCTCGCTGGCCATCGAGCACACCCTGGCCAAGCGCGGCGCCGAGAAGCTCTGGGGCCTGGTCAATACCGAGCCCTTCATCAACTCGCTGGGCGCGCTGACCGGCAACCAGGCCATGCAGCAGGTCAAGGCCGGTCTGAAGGCCATCTATCTGTCGGGCTGGCAGGTCGCCGGTGACGCCAACAGCAATGGCGAGATGTACCCCGACCAGTCGCTGTACTCGGTGGACTCGGTGCCCAAGGTCGTCAAGAAGATCAACGCCACCTTCGCGCGCGCCGACCAGATCCAGTGGAGCGAGGGCAAGAACGATATCGATTACTTCGCGCCCATCGTGGCCGACGCCGAGGCCGGTTTCGGCGGCGTGCTGAACGCCTTCGAGCTGATGAAGGCCATGATCGAGGCCGGCGCTGCCGGCGTGCACTTCGAAGACCAGCTGGCCGCCGCCAAGAAGTGCGGCCATATGGGCGGCAAGGTGCTGGTGCCGACCCGCGAGGCGGTGGCCAAGCTGGTGGCTGCCCGTCTGGCTGCCGATGTGATGGGCACGCCCACGGTGCTGCTGGCCCGCACCGATGCCGAGGCCGGCGATCTGGTGACCAGCGATATCGACGACAACGACAAGCCCTTCTGCACCGGCGAGCGCACCGTCGAAGGCTTCTTCCGCACCAGGAACGGTCTGGACCAAGCCATCAGCCGCGGCCTGGCCTACGCGCCCTATGCCGACATGATCTGGTGCGAGACGGGCAAGCCCGACCTGGCCTTCGCGAAGCAGTTCGCCGATGCGATCCATGCCAAGTTCCCCGGCAAGCTGCTGGCCTACAACTGCTCACCCTCGTTCAACTGGAAGAAGAACCTGGACGACGCGACGATTGCCAAGTTCCAGCGCGAGCTCGGTGCGATGGGCTACAAGTTCCAGTTCATCACGCTGGCCGGTTTCCACAGCCTGAACTACTCGATGTTCAACCTGGCCTACGGTTACGCCCGCAACAATATGAGCGCCTTTGTCGAGCTGCAGGAAGCCGAGTTCGCCGCCGCCGAGAAGGGCTTCACGGCCGTCAAGCACCAGCGCGAGGTCGGCACCGGCTACTTCGACGCGGTGACCACGACCATCGAGCGCGAGGCCTCGACTGCAGCGCTGAAGGGCTCGACCGAGGACGAGCAGTTCTTCGACGCCAAGCATGGTTGATGCACCCCTCAAGTGATTGAGCCCCGGCATCCGGGGCTCGTATCGCCGGGCCGGCCTCCACAAGAGGTCGGCCTTTTTGCTGGCCGGTCCGCGCTCAGCCCTGCAGGGCCAGCCACCAGCGGATGAAGAAGGGCATCTGTCGGCGGCGCCCGGTGCGTCGTCCGCAGAAAGGCGTCGCCTCGGCAGGCGCTGGCAGGCTGGGATGGCGGTTCATACCGGACACATCCTGCCGATGACGCCGGCCTGCGGGTGTCAGCAATGGAAACAAAAGACTTCGGTCCATGACCCGCCTCCTGCCTGTGAACACCGCTCCATTGCAACCGATCTGCCGCTCGCCGGGCATAGGAAACCGGCTGTAAACCCTGTCGGGCATTGCCTGACGCGAGCCTCCGGGTCAAAGCGAGGCGATGAGCATCTCGCGATAGTCCTCGCGCGTGGCCAGGCGTGGATTGGTCTTGTGGCAATGGTCCAGCATCGCGCCATCGATGACGCGCTCGAACAGGTCTTCACCCACTCCCAGCGCCGCCAGCCCCGGGGCCAGGCCCAGCCGCGCATTCATCGTGCGCAGCGCCTCGGCCACCGCGTTACCGGCCGCATCGCAGCCGGGCAGGCCCATGGCCTGGGCCATGCGCTGCAGCCGGTCGTCCTGATGCAGGCTGGGGTGCTGGGCATTGAACTTGACGACGGCCGGCAGGAATACCGCGTTCAGGGTGCCGTGGTGCAGGCGCGGGTTGACGCCGCCCAGGCTGTGGCTGAGCGAATGCACGCAGCCCAACCCTTTCTGGAAGGCCATCGCGCCCTGCATGCTGGCGCTCATCATGGCCCAGCGCGCCTCGCGGTCGGAACCTGTGCCGGTGGCACGCTCGATCGCGGCCCAGCCACGGCGCAGGCCTTCCAGCGCGATGCCGTCGGCCGGCGGGTTGATGGCGGCCGACATAAAGGTCTCCATGCAGTGCGCAATCGCGTCCATGCCGGTGGCGGCGGTCAGCAGGGCCGGCAGGCCCAGGGTCAGCTCGGGGTCGCAGATCGCGGCCTTGGGCATCAGCTCCCAGCTGTGAAAGCCCAGCTTGCGACCATCGTCGACGATGATGATGGCGCCGCGCGCCACCTCCGAGCCGGTGCCGGCCGTGGTCGGCACCGCGATCACCGGCGCCACCGCCTTGGTGATCCTGGGGCTGCCGCCCTCGATGGTGGCGTAGCTCTTCAGCGGCCCCTCGTGCGTCGCGGCAATCGCGACGCCCTTGGCCAGGTCCATGCTGGAGCCGCCGCCGATGGCCACCAGGCCGTCGCAGCCGAGTTCTTGATACATCAGGGCAGCGGCGCGCACCGCCGCTTCGGTGGGGTTGGCGGGCGTGGCGTCGAACACCGGCGGCCATGCGGTGTCGGCGGCGCCCCAGGCCGCGAGCGCCTTGGCCAGCACGCCGGCAGCGCGCACGCCGGCGTCGCTGATGATCAGCGGCCGCTGGATGCCGACGCGCTCGCACTCCTGCGGCAGCAGCGCGGCGGCGCCGAAGTCGAACTGGATCTGGGTCAGGTACTGGATCAGGGCCATCGCTCTCGTCTCCTTGGGGGCTCTGGCACACTGCGCGCCAATGCCCCGAGCGTAGTTGTTGGAGATCTTGTTGAGTAGCACCTTGTTGACACCGCGCATGGCCGGTGTGCTCACGCGCATACACCGCGCCAATCGCCCGCCGTTCCACAGCCTGAGCCCGAAACAGGCGCGCATCGCCTATCTGATGGGGGCCGAGATCCTGGATCTGCCGCGCGCGCCGCTGGCCCGCATCGAGAATCTGCAGGTGCCCGGTGCCGAAGGCCCGCTGGCCGCCCGGCTTTATGCGCCCAAGACCCGGGACGAGGCCCGGTTGCCGGTGCTGCTCTATCTGCACGGCGGTGGTTTCACGATAGGCAGCCTGGAGACGCACGACAGCCTGTGCCGCCAGTTGGCGCTGCGCTCGGGCGCGGCGGTGCTGGCGCTGGACTACCGGCTGGCGCCCGAGCACCGCTTTCCGGCCGCCGTCGACGACTGCTGGGCGGTGATGCGCTGGCTGGTGGGCGCGGCCGACTCGCTGGGCCTGGACGGCAGCCGGCTGGCGGTCGGCGGCGACAGCGCCGGCGGCACGCTGGCAGCGGTCTGCGCGCTGCATGCGCGAGATCTGGGCCTGCCGCTGGCGTTGCAATTGCTGATCACGCCGGGCACCACGGCCCATGCCGACACCGCCTCGCACAAGCTGTTTGCCAACGGCTTCCTGCTCGATGCGGCCTCGATTGCCTGGTTCTTCGACCACTACATCGCCCACCACCACAAGCGCGACTGGCGCTTTGCGCCGCTGGAGGCCGAGGACCACGGCGGCCTGGCTCCCGCCTGCGTGCTGCTGGCCGAATGCGACCCGCTGGTCGACGAGGGCATTGCCTATGCCGACCGGCTGCGCGCGGCCGGCGGCCAGGTGCAGCTGGAGCTCTATCGCGGCGTGACCCACGACTTCATCAAGATGGGCCGCCAAATCCCCGAAGCCCTGCTGGCGCTGGACGCCTGCGGCCTCGCCATCAAGGAGGCCTTGCAGCCATGAGCGCCACTTCTACATCCACGCCGCGTCGTCGAGACTTCCGCTTCTTCGAGCGACTGCGCGTGCGCTGGGCCGAGATCGATGCGCAACACATCGTCTTCAACGGTCATTACCTGACCTATTTCGACACCGCGGTCGGCGGCTATTGGCGTGCGCTGGCCCTGCCTTACTCGGCGACGATGATCGAGCTGGGCGGCGATCTGTTCGTGCGCAAGGCTACGCTGGAGTATCTGGACTCGGCCCGCTTCGAGGAACTGCTCGATGTGGGCGTGCGCTGCGAGCGCGTCGGCAACAGCTCGATGAGCCTGCACTGCGCGGTGTTCCGTGGCGAAGACTGCCTGGTCCATGGCGAGCTGGTCTATGTGTTTGCCGATGCCGCCAGCCGCACGCCGAAGCCGGTGCCGCAGGGCCTGCGCGAGCTGCTGACCGGCTTCGAGAAGGGCGAGGCGATGGCGCGGGTACGCGTCGGCGCCTGGGCCGAGCTGGGCGCCGAGGCCCAGCGCATCCGCCAGGCCGTCTTCGTGGACGAGCAGAAGATCCCGGCCGAGATGGAGTGGGACAGCGCCGACACGAGCTGCCTGCATGCGGTGGCCTACAACCGGCTGGGCCGGCCGCTGGCCACCGGCCGCCTGCTCGAGCATGTGCCCGGTGTCGCCAAGATCGGCCGCATGGCGGTGATCGCGGCGCTGCGCGGCAGCCGGGTCGGGCGCGAGGTGCTGGAGGCGCTGATGCAGGCGGGCCGCGAGCGCGGTTACCGCGAGGTGCTGCTGCACGCCCAGCTGTCGGCCGAGGGCTTCTACACCCGCGCCGGCTTCCAGCGCCGCGGCCCTGTCTTCGACGAGGCCGGCATCGCCCATGTGGAGATGGTCCGGGCGCTGTAGCGCTTCGGGGGTGGGCCTATTTCAGCCCGCCGCTGAGGAACTGCTGCAGGCGCGGGCTCTGCGGCTTGAGCAGCACCTCGCGCGGATTGCCTTCCTCCTCGACCTTGCCCTGGTGCAGAAACATCGTGTGGGTCGAGACCTCACGGGCGAAACCCATCTCATGGGTGACGACAATCATCGTGCGGCCCTCGGCCGCCAGATCGCGCATCACCTTCAGCACCTCGCCGACCAGCTCCGGGTCCAGCGCCGAGGTCGGCTCGTCGAACAGCATCACCTCCGGCTCTACCGCCAGCGCCCGCGCGATCGCAACGCGCTGCTGCTCGCCACCGCTGAGCTGGGCCGGGTAGACATCCTTGCGATGGGCCACGCCGACGCGGGCCAGCAGGGCCTCGGCCTTCTCCATCGCTTCGGCCTTGGGCACGCCCAAGACATAGACGGGCGCCTCGATGACGTTCTCGATCACGGTGCGGTGGCCCCAGAGGTTGAAGTTCTGGAACACCATCGCCAAGCGGGCGCGCCAGCGCTGCAGCTGCTTGGCGTCCAGCGCCTTCAGGCTGCCGTCGCGGTCGCGGCCCAGTTTCAGTGGCTCGCCGCCCAGCGAGAAGCGGCCCTCCCAGGGCTGCTCCAGCAGGTTGATGCAGCGCAAGAAGGTGCTTTTTCCCGAGCCGCTGGAGCCGATCAGGGTGATCACATCGCCGGTGCGCGCGGACAGCGAAACGCCCTTGAGCACCTCGCGCTCGCCATAGCGTTTGTGCAGGTTTTCAATGACAAGGCTTGCTTCGGACATTTTTCTCTCAATCACCCAACAACTTACCGGTGCGCAGTGCGGTCAGGCCGGCCACCTTGGCCACCTTCATGCCGGCATGGGCGAAGCGCACCGACTCGCGCGCGAACAACAGACCATCGACCGGGCTGGTCAGCTCGCTCACCTGGTTGCTGAGGGGATCGATCACATGGGCCAGCACCTCGCCGGCCCTGAGCATCGCGCCGGCATCGCGCAAAAAGGTCAGCACGCCGGCCGATGGGCTCTTGACCGGGATGCTGCCGGCCAGCGGCCGGGCATCGCCGATGGCGGCCGGCAGCGCCGGCGCCTGGCCCGAGATCAGGCCGCGATGGGTCAGGAAATCGATGATGTGCTGCGCGTCGCGCCGGGCCAGCGCGTGGTCGACATCGGCCTGGCCGCGCAGCTCCACCGTGACCGACAGGCAGGCTTGCGGAATCGGGAAACGATTCTTGAACTGCTCGGCCCAGCGCCACCAGGGCTGGGAGCAGATCTCGTCGAAGGGCCGGTCGCCGGAGTCCTGGGCCAGCAGCGTCAGGCGCGCTCCCAGAAAGCGCGCCAGCACCTCGCACTCGGGCCAGCAGGGCGTCTCGGTATAGAGGTGCAGCACGGCCTCGGCATCGCAGTGCAGGTCCAGCACGATATCGGCGTCGCAGGACAGACTCATCAGCGTGCGGCGCAGCGACTGCAGCTCGGTGTCCACCGGGGTCTGCAGCACCGCCTCCCGCAGCGCCAGGCGCAGCAGCCGCACATTGCGCGTCGCGTCGTCGCCCAGCTCGCTCTCGATGGCGGCGGCGACATTGGCGATCTGGTCGGGGTAGTGGCGGTTGAAGTTCTCGCCCGAGTTCAGCTCGAAGCGGCCCAGATGGCCGTGCAGCAGAAACTGCGACAGGCCGATCGGGTTGGCCATCGGTACCAACACGATCTCGCCATTGATGCGGCCGGACGCTTCCAGCGCATCGAGCTGCTGGCGCAGATGGTGGGCCACCAGCATGCCGGGCAGCTCGTCGGCATGCAGCGAGGCCTGGATATAGGCCTTCTGGGCACCGGCACGACCGTAGTGCAGCGAGATCAGCTCTCGCTGGGTGCCGGGGGCGGGCGAGAGCAGGGGGTGGCGGGAGGTTTGCATGGGAATCAGCGCGGCGTCATCCGGACTTCAGCGTGGCATCAGCGGCTTGAGCCAGCGGGCCTCGGCCTTGTGGAACAGGCCCACCAGGGCCAGGGTCAGCACGAAGTAGAACAGCGCCGCCGTGATGAAGGCTTCGAAGGGCAGGTAGTAGGTGGAGTTGAGCTGGCGCGCGGCGCCGGTCAGGTCGGTGATCGTGACGATGCTGGCCAGCGAGGTGCCGTGCAGCATGAAGATGGCCTCGTTGCTGTAGGCCGGCAGCGCGCGGCGCAGCGCCGAGGGCAGCACGATGCGGCGCAGCATCACGCCACGGCTCATGCCCAGGGCCTTGGCCGCCTCGATCTCGCCGTGCGGCAGCGCGCGGATGCTGCCGGCGATGATCTCGACCGTGTAGGCGCAGGTGTTCAGCGCAAAGGTCAGGCAGGCGCAGAACCAGGCCGAACTCAGATAGGGCCAGGCCGCGCTCGCGCGCACCGCCTCGAACTGGGCCAGGCCGTAATAGATCAGGAACAGCTGCACCAGCATCGGCGTGCCGCGGAAGAAATAGGTGTAGAGCCAGACCGGGCCCGACACCCAGCGCGAGGGCATGCAGCGCAGCAGGGCCAAGGGGATGGCCACTGCCAGGCCCAGCACCAGCGAGATCAGCAGCAGTTGCAGGGTGGTCCAGGCGCCGCTGACATACAGCGGCAGGTTTTCGGCAATCGCGTCCAGATTCACAACAGTCCTTGGCGCACGCCGACGGAGAAGCGCTTTTGCAGATGCTTGAACACCAGCTCGGAGACGCTGGTGAAGGCCAGGTAGATCACGGCCACGGCCGCGTAGAACACAAAGGGCTCGCGCGTCGTGCCGGCCGCCTGCGAGCCGCGGGTCATCAGGTCGTGCAGGCCGATCACCGAGACGATGGCCGTGCTCTTGATCAGCACCAGCCAGTTGTTCGACAGGCCCGGCAGCGCATGGCGGAACATCTGCGGCAAGGTGATGCGCCGGGCGATCTGCCAGCCGCTCATGCCGTAGGCCAGGCCGGCCTCGCGCTGGCCCGGTGGCACGGCCAGGAAGGCACCCCGGAAGGCCTCGGTCAGATAGGCGCCGAAGATGAAGCCTATCGTCAGCACGCCGGCCAGATAGGGGTCGACGTCGACATAGTCCTCATGCCCCAGGGCCAGCGCGATCTCGTTGACGGCCAGCTGGCCGCCAAAAAAGATCAGGAGCATCAGCACCAGATCGGGCACACCGCGTATCACCGTGGTATAGACCTGGGCGCCGCCGCGCGCGGCCCGGACGCGCGAGAGCTGGGCCAGGGCGCCGGCCATGCCGAGCACCATGGCCAGGGCCAGAGAGGCCAGGGCCACGCTCAGCGTGACCAGGGCACCCTCCAGCAGGCTGGGCAGAAAGCCGTGCAGAAACATGCGTTGATGAGCGGCTTGCTTACTGCTTCGGCGAGACGTCGTACTCGAAGTACTTGTCGTTGAGCTTCTTGAACGTGCCGTTGGCGCGCAGCGCGGCGATGGCATCGTTGAACTTCTTGCCCAGGGCCTTCTCGTCGGCCTTGCGCATGCCCACACCCGAACCGGTACCGAAGTACTTGACGTCGTCAAAGGCCGGGCCGATGAAGGCATAGCCCTTGCCGCCCGGGGTCTTCAGGAAGCCGGTGTCGATGGCGACGGAGTCGGCCACGGTGGCGTCGATGCGACCCGACTTCAGGTCCAGATAGGCCTGGTCCTGGGTGGCGTAGCGCACGATCTCGCTTTGCTTGAACTGGTCGGCGGCGAACTTCTCGTGGATGGTGGCGCGCTGCACGCCGATCTTCTTGCCCTTCAGGCCGGCGGCGCTGATGTCCAGCTTGGCGTCGGCCTTGGCGGCAAAGCGGGCCGGGGTGTTGTAGTAGGCCTTCGAGAAGGCGATGGCCTTCTTGCGCTCATCGGTGATGGACATCGAGGCGATGATGGCGTCGATCTTGCGCGCCTGCAGGGCCGGGATCAGGCCGTCGAAGTCCTGCTGCACCAGCGTGCACTCGGCCTTCATCTCGGCGCACAGGGCCAGCGCGTAGTCGATCTCGAAGCCCTTGAGCTTGCCGTCCGGGCCGACCTCGGAGAACGGAGGGTAGGCACCCTCGACGCCGATGCGGACCTTCTTCCAATCGGGCGCCTGGGCGTGGCTGCTCAGGGCGGTGAGGGTGCTGCAGGCCAGGGCGGCCAGAGCGATCAGATGACGACGTTGCATGCGTTCTCCAAGAAATGTGCGAATGGCAAAACAAGGTGAGGATATTGCAATGCCCATGAGGCAAAAGGCATCAGGGTTTGAGCGAATGTAAAAATTCCTGCATCACGGCCACGGTGGCGGCCGGATCTTCCTCCTGCGGCACATGGCCCAGCGCCTCGAACAGCACCAGGCGGCTGCCGGCAATCGCGTCGGCAAAGGCCTGGCCATAGGCGGGCGGGATCAGCCGGTCGCGGCCGCCCCAGAGGATCAGGGTCGGCTGCTTCAGGTCGGCCAGGCGTGCCGTGTTCTGGCCCGGCCGCATCTGCTGGATGCGCTGCAGCAGCGCTGCGCGGTTGCCCTCGCGCAGGGTCAGCTCGAAATAGCGGTCGACCAGGGCGGTGTCGACCTTGGCCGGGTCGCCATAGAGATTGGCCACGCTGGCCTCGACCAGGCGGCGCGGCAGCAGGCCGCTGACCAGGCCTCGCAGCACCGGCAGGCGCGCCAGCTGCAAGGCCAGCGGCACCGAGTCGGGTTTGAAATCATGGCCGGCGGCATCGATCAGCACCAGGGCCGCGACCCGCTGCGGCGCCTGGGCGGCCAGCTGCCAGGCGATCTGGCCCCCCAGCGAGTTGCCGGCCAGCACGACGCTCGGCAGCTTCAGATGATCGAGCAGGGCCAGCACGAAAGCGATATAGGCCTCGTCGCTGTAGTCGCCCTGCGGCTGCGCGCCGCTGAGGCCGAAGCCGGGCAGGTCGAAGCTGATGACGCGGCGCCGCGGCTTCAGCGCGGCGGCCCAGCCTTCCCAGCTGTGCAGGCTGGCCGCCGTGCCATGGATCAGCACGATGGGCTGCGGGTCGTCGCTGGGACCTTCGTCGCGCAGATGCACCAGCTGGCCACCCAGCTCGATGAAGTCCGAGGGCGGCGGCGCCCAGCGCGCCACCAGGCTCTCCAGCGAGCGCTCGGGCGCGCGGAAGGCGGCCATCATCAGCGCCGCCGCGAGCAATAGCAGGCCGAGCAGCTTCAGCAGCAAGCCGCCCGGCCCCGTCCGTTCACGTCTCATGGCTGGGGCGCTCGATGGGCCTCGCTGGCTGGGCGCTCGATCTCGATGGCCGGGTGCAGGCCGGCGTCCAGCGCCTCGCGCTGGTCAAACACAAAGCAGCTGCCGTGGTAGTGCGGGCCGCCGGTCTCCTCGAAATATTTCAGGATGCCGCCCTCGAGCTGGTAGACGGGGCCGTCCAGCCCCTGCTGCTGCAGATACAGCGCGGCCTTCTCGCAGCGGATGCCGCCGGTGCAGAAGCTCACGACGGTCTTGCCCATCAGCTCCTCGCGGTGCTGGCGCACGGCCTCGGGGAACTCGCTGAACTTGTGGATGCGCCAGTCGATCGCGCCGTCGAAGGTGCCGTAATCGACCTCGAAGGCATTGCGGGTGTCCAGGGTCACGACCGGCCGGCCCGCATCGTCATGGCCCTGATCCAGCCAGCGCGCCAGCGTGGCGGCGGGCAGGGCGGGTGCGCGCTCGGCCTGGTCCGGCCGGATCGTCGGATGGTTCATCCGGATGATCTCGGGCTTGACCTTGACCAGCAGCTTCTTGAAGGGCACGGTCTCGCTCCAGCTTTCCTTCGGGCTCAGCGGGGCGAAGCGGGCGTCCTCGTGCAGGGCCGCGACCCAGCGGCGCACCGCCTCGGCCGTGCCGGCGAGAAAGAGATTGATGCCTTCCTCGGCCAGCAGCACCGTGCCCTTGAGCTCCAGGCTCAGGGCCAGCTCATGGAGGCGCTCACGCAGCGCGTGGCAGTCGGGCAGGCCTACGAAAAGATAGGCCGAGATGTTCAGAATCGGAGCGTTTTGCATGGCGGACAGGCCGGGATTGTAGGCATGTCGCGCCGCAGCTTCATTTGACAGGCGGCGCGGGCCGGGTCGGCACGCTGGCGCTGCAGAGCTCGATATGGCCCGGGCTGTGCACAAACCAGCCGCTGCGCCAGCGCCGCGCGTCCAGCAGCGCGCCCCAGGTCTTGCTGTCGGTGCGCAGCAGCTGCAGAGCCGGGCGCTCGCTCTCGGGCATATCGGCCAGCAGCCGGGTGCGCTGTATCGTCAGGCGCTGCTCGGGCTTGTCGTAAAAGCCCATATTCGGGCCGCCGCGCGGCAGGCTGGACAGCAGCTCGATGCCCTTGAGCACCCGGCCGACCACGGTGATGTTCAGGTCCAGCCCGCGCGGCGCATGGCCGATCACCGCATAGAGCTCGGTGCCGTTGCTGGAATCGACCGCATTGCCGCGCCCGGCACCGACCATGCCGTAGCAGTGCGCCAGCCAGGCGCGGGCCTGCTTCGGGTCGGCGGCGACCGGGAAGCCGTGGACAAAACCGGGTACCGGCGCCCAGCCGTCGACATCGGGCAGCCGGGTCAGCGCCAGGCCCATCAGCGCAATCGAGAACTCGGCCGGCAGCTTGGCCTCGGCCTTGCCCAGCGGTTTGGCCAGCTTCTCGTCCTCGCCGTTCGGATCGCCCCACTGGGTGACGAAATTGTCCTGCACGCGCACGACGGCCAGGCCGTCGTAATAGCCGCCGCGCGCCAGTTGGCGGATATTGGCCGCATGGCGGGGTGCGAAGCGCGGTGCCAGCTCGATCAGGACCTGACCCTGGGGCAGTTCCATCAGCACGGTGTTCTCGGGGTCCAAGCCGCGCCAGTCGCCGGCCGGTGACTGGGCCAGGATCTCGGCGCTGCTGGGTCTGGCCGCTGTCGGCGGCGGATCGGCGGCCCAGGCAGCGGATGCGAGAGCCAGAAGCAGCAGGGCGGGCGGTGTTGTCGTGCGCATGGGCGGCGAGCATAGCGCCGCTCTCTACAATCCCGCCATGCCCTTCGTCCATCTGCGTACCCATACCGAGTTTTCCGTCGTCGACGGCACCCTGAGAATCGACGATGCCGCAGCGGCGGCGGCCAAGGACGGACAGCCGGCACTGGCCGTCACCGACCTGGCCAATCTGTTCGGCGGCGTCAAGTTCTACAACGCCTGCCGCAAGAAGGGTGTCAAGCCCATCCTGGGTGCCGACTGCTGGCTGGAACCCGAGGGTTCGGACAAGCAACCCTCGCGCGTGCTGCTGCTGATCCAGAACAAGCAGGGCTATCTGAACCTCAGCGAGCTGCTGTCGCGGGCCTGGATACAGAACGTGATACGCAACCAGGCCTGCCTTAAGCTTGAATGGCTGCAGGAGCTGGGCGAGGGCCTGATCTGCCTGTCGGGCGCCCAGCATGGCGGCCTGGGCCAGGCCCTGCTGCAGGGCGACAAGGCGCGGGCGCTGGACTGGGCGCAGCGTCTGTCAAGCCTCTTCCCACAGCGTTTCTACATCGAGCTGCAGCGCGCCGGCCTGCCCGGCCAGGAGGCGCTGGTGCTGGCCAGCGTGCCCTTTGCCGCCGAGCTGGGCCTGCCGGTGGTGGCCACCCACCCGGTGCAGTTCCTGGCCGAGGAAGACTTCGAGGCCCATGAGGCGCGGGTCTGCGTGGCCGAGGGAGAGACCCTGGCCAACCCCAAGCGTATCAAGCGCTTCCTGCCGGGCCAGTATTTCCGCCCGCAGGCGGATATGGAGGCGCTGTTCGCCGATGTGCCCTCGGCGATCGCCAACACGGTGGAGATCGCGCGGCGCTGCAGCCTGTCCCTGGTGCTGGGCAAGCCGCAGCTGCCCGATTTCCCGACGCCGCTGCAGGACGACGGCACGCCGATGCCGATGGACGTCTATTTCCGTGCGCAGAGCTTTGACGGCCTGGAGCACCGGCTCAAGCAGCTCTACCCCGACCCGGCCAAGCGCGATGCCGAGCGGCCGCGCTATGTCGAGCGCCTGGAGTTCGAGCTGAACACCATCATCAAGATGGGCTTCCCGGGCTATTTCCTGATCGTGGGCGACTTCATCCAGTGGGCCAAGAACAATGGCTGCCCGGTGGGCCCGGGCCGGGGCTCGGGGGCCGGCTCGCTGGTGGCCTATGTGCTCTTGATCACCGACCTGGACCCGCTGCAGTACAACCTGCTGTTCGAGCGTTTCCTGAACCCCGAGCGGGTCTCGATGCCCGACTTCGACATCGATTTCTGCCAGGGCAACCGCGACCGGGTGATCGACTACGTCAAGGACAAATACGGCCGCCCGGCGGTCAGCCAGATCGCCACCTTTGGCACGATGGCGGCCAAGGCGGCGCTGCGTGATATCGGCCGGGTGCTGGGCATGGGCTTCGGCCAGGTCGACTCAATCGCCAAGCTGATCCCGGCGCCCCCCGGCAAGACCGTGACCCTGGCCCTGGTGCCCGAGAAGCCCGACGACAAGATCATCTACGCCCGCAAGGAAGCGCCCGAGATCGAGGAGCGCGAGGCGCTGGACGAGGAGGTGGCGGGTCTCTTGAAACTGGCCGCGCGCGTCGAGGGCATGGTGCGCAATATCGGCATGCATGCCGGCGGCGTGCTGATCGCGCCGGGCAAGATCACCGATTTCTGCCCGCAGTACCAGCAGCCCGGCTCGAGCTCGGCGGTCAGCCAGTACGACAAGGACGACGTCGAGGCGATCGGCCTGGTCAAGTTCGACTTTCTGGGCCTGGCGACCTTGACCATCATGGAGCTGGCCAAGGAATTCATCACCACGCGCTATCCGCAGCACAAGGACTTCGCCTTCGAGACGATTCCTCTGGACGACCGCAAGACCTACAAGCTGTTTTCCGACGGCCTGACCGAATCGGTGTTCCAGTTTGAATCCAGCGGCATGCAGAAGATGTTGCGCGAGGCCAAGCCCTCGCGGCTGGAAGACCTGATTGCGCTGAACGCGCTGTACCGGCCGGGGCCTATGGACCTGATCCCGACCTTTGTCGCGCGCAAGCACGGCAAGGAGAAGGTCGAGTACCCGCACCCGCTGGCCGAGGCCGTGCTGGCCGAAACCTACGGCATCATGGTCTACCAGGAGCAGGTGATGCAGACCGCCCAGGTGCTGGGGGGCTACACGCTGGGCGGCGCCGACATGCTGCGCCGCGCGATGGGCAAGAAGAAGGCCGAGGAAATGGCCGCCCACCGCGAGCTGTTCCGCAAGGGCGCGGCCGAGAAGGGCATCGATCAGGACAAGGCCGACGAGGTCTTCGACCTGATGGAGAAGTTCGCCGGCTACGGCTTCAACAAGTCGCACGCCGCCGCCTACTCGCTGCTGGCCTATCACACCGGCTGGCTGAAGGTGCATTTCACGGCCGAGTTCTTCGCCGCGAACATGACCATCGAGTCGGACGACACCGACAAGCTCAAGGTTCTGATGAACGATGCCAAGCTCTTCGGCATCGAGTTCGAACCGCCCAATGTGAACCTGGGCGTGCACCGCTTCGAGCCGCTGTCGGAACGCAAGATCAATTACAGCCTGGGCGCGATCAAGGGCACCGGCGTCGGCGCGATCCACGCCATCGTCGCGGCGCGCACGGAGGGCGGGCCGTTCAAGAGCTTCTTCGACTTCTGCGCCCGGGTCGACCGCAAGCAGGTCAACAAGCGCGTGGTCGAGGCCTTGATCACGGCCGGCGCCTTCGACGCGATCGAACCCGACCGCGCCCGCCTGCTGGCCAGCGTGGCGCTGGGCTACACCTATGCCGAGGGTCTGGCGCAGAACGTCGACCAGGGCGGCTTGTTCGACTTCGATGACACCCATGGCTCATCGACCGCCGAGCCGCCGCTGGTGCAGGCCGGGCCCTGGAGCATCAAGGAACGGCTGAGCCTGGAGAAGACCGCGATCGGCTACTACCTCAGCGGCCATCTCTTCGACCAGAGCGGCGAGGAGGTGCGGCGCATGGTCAAGCGCCGCGTCGCCGATCTGCAGGACAGCCGCGAGCCCATCATGGTGGCCGGCATCGTCGGCGATCTGCGCATCATCAACGGCCACCGCGGCCGCGTCGCGATCTTCAAGCTCGACGACAAGAGCGACGCGATCGAGGCGGTGGCCAACGAGGAGCTGATCAATGCCCACAAGGAGTTGCTGGCCGACGACGAGCTGATCATCGTGCAGGGCAAGGTGCAGAACGACCGCTTCTCAGGCGGCCTGCGCCTGACCGTGCAGGCGGTCTGGGATCTGGCCGGCGCGCGGGCACGCTTCGGCCGCTATGTCTATGTGCCGGTCAAGAACAAGCTGCCGCCGCTGGACGAGGTGGTCAAGCAATGGCCGGCGCGCCAGCAGCAGGGCGAACAGGGCGTCGTCAACCAGGGTCTGAAGGTCATGACCCACCACTTCCTGGCCAGCGGCCAGGCCAAGATCGACCTCGGCGAGGACAGCCGCTTCTGGCCTTGCGACGAAGCGCTGCAGCGCTTCGCAGCGATCAGCCCGGAGCCGCCGCAGATCGTCTATGAGGCTTGAGCAGGTTCGGACATCCTGTCGCTTGACCGCGACTCCCCCGTAGTTCTGGCTTTGCGAGCTTGCAACAGGACGTAAGCTGTCGCAGTGAAGAAAGTGCCGCCCTATGCTCAAGTTCCTGTTCCGACCACCGGTCTGATACTGACCGGCGGCGGCGCGCGCGCCGCCTACCAGGTCGGTGTGCTGGCGGCGCTGGCCCAGCTCAAGCGCGATGCCGGCGTCGTCGAGGGCAATCCCTTCAAGGTGATTGCCGGCACCTCGGCCGGCGCCATCAATGCCGCCACGCTGGCCTGCAATGCCGACGACTTCGATGGTGCGGTCGACGGGCTGACGCATCTGTGGCAGAACCTGCATGTCGAGCAGGTCTATGCGGCCGACTCCTTCGGCGTGATACGCACCGGCGCGCGCTGGATGACGATGATGAGCCTGGGCTGGGCCTTGGCGCGCTGGAAGCGCTCGCGCCCGCGCAGCCTGCTGGACAATGCGCCGCTCGGTGCCCTGCTGCGCCGCTGGGTGCGCATGGAGCGGCTCGACGAGATGCTGGCGGCCGGCCATATGCAGGCGCTGGCGATCAGCGGTTCCAGCTACACCTCGGGCCAGCATGTGACCTTCTACCAGACCCAGCTGCCGTTCGAGCCCTGGCTGCGCTCGCAGCGGGTGGCCGTGAAGACACGGCTGTCGATCGAGCATCTGATGGCCTCGTCGGCCATCCCCTTCATCTTCCCGGCCGAGCTGCTGGACCTGGACGGCCGGCAGGAATGGTTCGGCGACGGCTCGATGCGCCAGAGCGCGCCGATCTCGCCGGCCGTGCACCTGGGCGCCGACCGGGTGCTGGTGATAGGCGCGGGTCGCATGCATGAGCCGCCGGGGGCGCGCCGCGAGGTGCTGGTCGAGGGCCACCCGAGCATGGCGCAGATCGCCGGCCATGCCTTGTCGAACATCTTTCTGGATGCGCTGGCGGTCGATGTCGAGCGCCTGCAACGCATCAACAACACGCTGGGCCTGCTGACGCCCGAGGCCCGCCGCGCGACGCCGCTGCGGCCGCTCGATGTGCTGGTGATCGCGCCGAGCCGGCGCCTCGATGATCTGGCGGCCGAGCACCAGGCCAGCCTGCCGCCGCCGATCAAGGCGCTGCTGCGCAGCGTCGGCGTGGCCGGCGAGGGCAAGGCCGCCAGCGGCTCGGCGCTGACCAGCTATCTGCTGTTCGAGCCCTCGTTCACCGGCGAGCTGATCATGCTGGGCATGGCCGACACGCTGGCGCGGCGTGCCGATGTGCAGCGCTTCTTCGGCTGGCCGGCCCAGGCGCCCAGCGTCGATCCGGCCGCGATGCGCAAGCGTCGCGCCGGTTTTGCCGAGACCCTCAGCCCGGCGTAGCCAGCGGCAGCCGCAGTTCGGCGCGCAGGCCGCCCTCGGGGCGATTGATCAGCTGGAGGCTGCCGCCTTGGCGCTGCATCAGGTCGCGGGCGATATAGAGGCCCAGGCCCATGCCACCGGTGTCGCGGTTGCGCGAGCCCTCCAGCCGGTAGAAGGGCTGGAACACCGCCTCCAGCTGGGTCGGCGGGATGCCGGGCCCCGCGTCGTCGATGCGGATGCAGACCTGGCGGCCCCGCGACTCGACACCGATGTCGGCGCGGCCGCCATAGCGCAGGGCATTACCCAGCAGATTGCCCAGCACCCGGCGCAGCGCCAGCGGATGGGCCCGCGCAATGGCCGGCGCGGCGGTGTAGACCACCGGCTGGCCCTGCTCGATCAGGTCATCGCTGAGCGCCTGCAGCAGCGCGTCGATATCGGTGTCCTGCAGCGGTTCGGCGGCCTGGGTCTGGCTGCGGAACAACTCGAGCACCGTGTCGATCAGGCCGTTCATCTCGCGGATGTCGGCGACCGAGCGCTCGCGCAGCGCCGGTGCCGCGTCCATGGTTTCCAGCCGCATGCGCAGCCGCGTCAGCGGGGTGCGCAAATCATGCGAGATCGCCGCCATCATCAGGCCGCGCTCGCTGAACTGGCGCTGCAGCTCGCGGGCCATGCGGTTGAAGACCCGGGCGGCCTCGCGCACCTCCTGGCTGCCGCTGTGTTCATCGAGTGCCGGCAGGGGCTGCTGGTCGCCCAGGGTCTCGCTCAGGGTCTGCGAGGCCTGCACCAGGCGGCGCACCGGCGCGGCCACCCAGCGCGAGCCGAACCAGGCCGCCAGCGCGATCACCAGCAGGCGCACGCCGTAGTCCAGCAGCAGCGCATCGGTGGGCAGGCCGGCCGCCTGCGGGGGCGGCCGGCCCGGGCCGTCGGGTGGC